>NZ_JAXAFK010000002.1:300000-587966 GCF_033898505.1 Pectobacterium carotovorum
TCCTGCGTGGGGGTCTCACTGGTGCGAAATCAGGGGATGAAGACGCTGGTGCAGATGCAGCAGAAAATGGCAGCAGGTGAAAGCCCGGCGGCTGAAATGGTAAAAAGCGTGTCACTGGTGCTGGCAGGCTTTCTGC
Source organism: Pectobacterium carotovorum (assembly GCF_033898505.1). Taxonomy (NCBI): domain Bacteria; kingdom Pseudomonadati; phylum Pseudomonadota; class Gammaproteobacteria; order Enterobacterales; family Pectobacteriaceae; genus Pectobacterium; species Pectobacterium carotovorum. The sequence continues at coordinate 300,137 of NZ_JAXAFK010000002.1, forward strand.
TCCTGATTCCGGGTTTCCTGACTGACTTTCTGGGGCTACTGCTTCTGTTGCCACCGGTGCAAAAAAGCCTGACGCTCAAACTGATGCCTCACCTACATATCTGGCGTTCCGGCTCCGGCGCGTCGTCGTCCTCTGGTGGTAACACCTTTGAGGGTGAATACCAGCGCAAGGATGGCGGGAGCGCAAATATTGAACATCGGGACGATCGTGACGACCGTTAACGTCACGATGAACTGAAAAACAGATAAGGATTATCATATTGATAATCCTTATTTTTTATCTGCTGTTTGCGACAAGTGGCCGCCTAACGCAAAAAAAATGAATTTTCTCCCTTGAAGGGCGGTGAAACGTCCCCACTTAGAACACCACAAGGCCAATGATGAAAAGCATAAGCAAAACATCGTCGGCGTTTATCCTAAACCGATATGGACTTTCTCAAAGGAGAGCTATCAATGAATATTCGTCCATTGCATGACCGCGTGATCGTCAAGCGCAAAGAAGTCGAGTCAAAATCTGCTGGCGGTATCGTACTGACTGGTTCCGCTGCTGGTAAATCTACCCGCGGTGAAGTTCTGGCCGTAGGTCACGGACGTATCCTAGAAAATGGCGAAGTGAAGCCGCTGGATGTGAAAGTTGGCGACATCGTTATTTTCAATGATGGCTATGGCGTGAAGGCAGAGAAGATCGATAACGAAGAAGTGTTGATCATGTCTGAAAGCGACATTCTGGCAATTGTTGAAGCGTAATTGCGCGTAATCATCTGAACTGAACGAATTTAAGGGAAATACACCATGGCAGCTAAAGACGTAAAATTCGGTAATGACGCTCGCGTAAAAATGCTGCGCGGCGTAAATGTACTGGCTGATGCAGTGAAGGTTACCCTGGGCCCGAAAGGCCGTAACGTAGTTTTGGATAAATCCTTCGGTGCACCGACCATTACTAAAGACGGCGTATCTGTTGCGCGTGAAATCGAGCTGGAAGACAAGTTCGAGAACATGGGCGCGCAGATGGTGAAAGAAGTTGCCTCTAAAGCGAATGACGCAGCAGGCGACGGCACCACGACCGCAACCGTATTGGCGCAGGCTATCATCACTGAAGGCCTGAAAGCTGTTGCAGCGGGCATGAACCCGATGGATCTGAAGCGCGGTATCGATAAAGCCGTTATCGCCGCTGTTGAAGAGCTGAAAGCACTGTCTGTACCGTGCTCTGACTCTAAAGCTATTGCTCAGGTTGGTACCATCTCTGCTAACTCCGACGAAACCGTAGGCAAAATGATTGCCGAAGCCATGGACAAAGTCGGTAAAGAAGGTGTTATCACCGTTGAAGAAGGTACCGGTCTGCAAGATGAGCTGGACGTGGTTGAAGGTATGCAGTTCGACCGTGGCTACCTGTCTCCTTACTTCATCAACAAGCCGGAAACGGGTGCTGTAGAACTGGAAAGCCCATTCATCCTGCTGGCTGATAAAAAAATCTCCAACATCCGCGAAATGCTGCCAGTACTGGAAGCTGTAGCGAAAGCCGGCAAACCGCTGGTTATCGTTGCTGAAGATGTTGAAGGCGAAGCACTGGCAACGCTGGTGGTTAACACCATGCGTGGTATCGTGAAAGTCGCTGCGGTGAAAGCACCGGGCTTCGGCGACCGTCGTAAAGCGATGCTGCAAGATATCGCGACGCTGACTGGCGGTACCGTTATCTCTGAAGAGATCGGTCTGGAGCTGGAAAAAGCGACGCTGGAAGATCTGGGTCAGGCAAAACGCGTTGTGATCAACAAAGACACCACCACCATCATCGATGGTACGGGTGAAGAAGCTGCGATTCAGGGCCGTGTTGCTCAGATCCGTCAACAGGTTGAAGAAGCAACGTCTGATTACGATCGTGAAAAACTGCAAGAGCGTGTGGCTAAACTGGCTGGCGGCGTAGCCGTTATCAAAGTTGGCGCAGCAACTGAAGTTGAAATGAAAGAGAAGAAAGCACGCGTTGAAGATGCCCTGGCTGCGACTCGCGCTGCGGTAGAAGAAGGCGTGGTTGCTGGTGGTGGTGTGGCGCTGGTTCGCGTTGCAGCGAAACTGGCTTCTCTGACTGCTCAGAACGAAGATCAGAACGTGGGTATCAAAGTGGCGCTGCGCGCGATGGAAGCGCCACTGCGTCAGATCGTTTCCAACGCTGGTGAAGAGCCATCTGTGGTTGCCAACACCGTTAAAGCGGGCGAAGGTAACTACGGTTACAACGCGGCAACGGAAGAATACGGCAACATGATCGACTTCGGTATCCTGGATCCAACCAAGGTAACCCGTTCTGCGCTGCAATACGCGGCTTCTGTTGCAGGTCTGATGATCACCACCGAATGTATGGTAACCGACCTGCCGAAAAGCGATGCGCCTGATTTAGGTGCTGCTGGCGGTATGGGCGGCATGGGTGGTATGGGCGGCATGATGTAATGTGACGCCATTGTCACCGGAAGCCATTTTCTGGTGACAGGAGTCAGGTTACAGAAGTTCGTCTTTCTGTCCTTCCAAGAGCACTATCCGGTCACGATACCGGGTGGTGCTTTTTTTATGCGCCTCATTTCTGTTTAATCAATTCAATGAATTATTGAGGTAAGCGTTGTGCGTTTGCTGATTTCCCGCTGGATCGCCTGATGAGTGAGTAAAGCGGCATCGTTATGGATGTTACGCATCCGCCGCATTGCTGAAATGTTGCCGTATCGTTGATGAATGCGTTTATAGCGTGTTATCGGGGAAGCATTCTGCGCTACAATAGGGGCGTTACTTTATTTACGAATGCGTTATTTGCGAATACTTTTATCTACGAAGTAACCCTGTTTGGAGTAGGGATAATGTCTGACGATGCGTCTACGCTTCTGCGCTCTATTTCCTGGTTTACTGAGCCCCCTTCGGTATTACCTGAGCACATTGGTGACTGGCTGATGGAAACCGGCTCCATGACGCGGCGACTTGAAAAATATTGTGCCCAATTGAAGACCACGCTGTGCAGTGAGAGGTTCATTACGCCACAGGCGCTGGGCGAAGAACGCGAACAGCTGCCGTATAGTGAGCGCTACTGGCTGCGTGAAGTGGTGCTGTATGGTGACGAACGTCCTTGGCTGTTTGGCCGCACCATTGTTCCACAACAGACGCTCGACGGAACGGATTCAGCCCTGACGAAAATCGGTAATCAGCCGTTGGGGCGTTATCTATTTGAGCAAAAATCGCTGACGCGTGACTATATCCATACCGGATGCTGTGAAGGCTTATGGGCGCGGCGTTCCCGCCTGTGTGTCTCCGGTTTTCCGTTACTGTTGACTGAGCTTTTCTTACCGGAATCACCGATTTATTTCAGCCGGTGATGAAGGTTGGCAGGTAATTTGAGGAGATAAATCCTTGGAAAGAAGTGTTACAGCAGGGAAATGGCTGGCTTATTGTCGCTTGATGCGAATTGATAAACCGATAGGTTCTCTGCTGCTGCTGTGGCCAACGCTATGGGCGCTGTGGCTGGCGGGAGGGGGAGTGCCTGCGCCGTGGACGCTCTTTGTGTTTGTCGCTGGCGTTTTCTTGATGCGTGCGGCGGGCTGCGTCATCAATGACTATGCCGATCGACATTTTGACGGCCATGTAAAACGTACCGCTTCTCGCCCGTTGCCCAGCGGTGAGGTGAGCGAGCAAGCTGCCAAAGTGCTGTTTGTCGTGCTGGTCTTGCTGGCGTTCGGCCTGGTGCTGACGCTGAATAAGATGACGATCTGGCTGTCCGTTGCGGGGCTGGGGCTGGCATGGGTCTATCCGTTTATGAAACGGGTCAGCCATCTTCCTCAGTTTGTGCTGGGTGCGGCATTTGGCTGGTCAATCCCGATGGCGTATGCCGCGGTGAGTGAAAGCCTGCCGGTGACCTGCTGGATGATGTTTTTGGCGTATATCTGCTGGACGGTCGCCTACGATACCCAATATGCGATGGTAGACCGCGATGATGACCTGAAGATCGGTGTGAAATCCACCGCGATATTATTTGGCCGCTTTGACAATATTATCATCGGGTTATTGCAGTTTAGCATGCTGGCGCTGCTGCTGATTTTAGGAAAGATCAGCGGATTGGGAACCTCCTATTACATTTCGCTGCTGGTGGCGGCTGGGATGTTTGTCTATCAGCAAATACTCACTGCCGGTCGCGAGCGCGATGCCTGTTTTAAGGCGTTCCACAATAATAAATACGCAGGAATGGCGATATTTATCGGTGTGCTGTTTGGCCTGTAAGCTTGAGCATCAGAGATAAAAAAAGCAGCGATTTCTCGCTGCTTTTTTTATGGCGGAACATTCAGATGTGTTTGTCATGCTAAACGCGCCTGCGGTTTGATGGCGGCGTGTCGTCCGCCATTTCCCGCTGGCTACTCCTGCATCGTCTCTTCCACTGCCTGACTATCGGCTTCCATTTCAGTAGATGAGCTGGCGCTTTCAATGGTCAACCGAACTTCCGGGGTGATCAGATCGCCGAGAATGTTGTAGATCGCCACGATATCGCCTTGCGCAGCTTCCGCGCTGTCGGTGATATACCCTTCTGTCCGTAAGGTAGCGACCAGCGTTGAGAACACAGCTTTATCAAAGAACTCTGGAGCGTTGATACCGTGCAGGACGGACAGGCGTTGTGCCATGTTCCGGCTTTCCTTCTCCAGCGTTCCGCGGTTGATTTCCGGATTCGCACACAGCAACGACAGCGTAATCGCATAGCGTTGCAGCGTTTCACGCACGCCAGCTGACAGCAATTGCAGCGTACGGATACGTGGCGGGTTGATAGCCAGTTCACCGTCACGGCTGCACAGCAGTTGCTGTTGAATCAGTTCGTTAGCCAACGTTTCCAGCACGCCCGGTAACTGCTCTTTGGAATAATGCAGGAACAGCTCGGATTGCAGCAGCGGATAAATCAGCGCGATCTGTCGCACGACTTCGGCAAGCGTAATCCGGCGGTGGTGGATGACGATGCTGGCGATCAGCGACGGTAAGACCAACAGATGCTGGATGTTATTGCGATAGTACGTCATCAGAACGGCCTGCTCGCGCGGCAGAATGATGATATCGCCAATGCTGTCCTTCTCGACTTCGAACTTGTTCATGCTCAGCGCATGTTCCAACAGTTCATCCGCTGTCTTTTTCGGAACCGTAATATCTTTGTGGTAAGGAACCTGGCGCAGCAGTTGCAGATAGCAATCCAGCTGTTCTTGCATTTGCTCGCGTGTCAGTGAGCGCTGGCGCGATGCCAGCAAGGCTGTAGAACACAGGTTCATTGCGTTTGCTGCCGCAGAATTATTGATGCGCACCATGATATCCATAGAGATATCCTGCACCGTCGGCGTTAGCCAGCTTGGGCGCTGTGCTTCAATAGGATCAATCGCGTCACGCCATTGCGGAACATGCTGGTTCAGGTAGGTTGTCAGCGGGAGCGGTTCGCCAAAGTTCACATACCCCTGGCCGAGATTACGCAGTTTGCGCAAACCGCGCACCATCTGCATAAAGCCTTCTTTTTCCTTCACCGCACCGCGCAGCTCTTTCGCATAGGTGCCGACTTCCATCACATGCTCGTAGCCGACATAAATCGGCACCAGCGTGATAGGACGCGTACCGCCTCTGAGCATGGCCTGAATGGTCATGGCCAGTGTACCGGTTTTGGGTTCCAACAGACGACCCGTGCGCGAACGCCCGCCTTCCATGAAGTATTCCACCGAATAGCCGCGGGCAAACAGTTCACCCAGATATTCACGGAAAATCGTGGAATACAGCTTGTTGCCTTTGAAGGTACGGCGAATAAAGAAAGCGCCAAGACGGCGGAAGATCGGGCCTGCCGGCCAGAAATTCAGGTTGATACCGGCGGCGATGTGCGGCGGCACTAAGCCCTGATGGTACAGGACATAGGACAGCAGCAAATAGTCCATATGGCTGCGGTGGCAGGGCACATAGACAATGCCGTGACCATCCTGCGCCAACTGACGAACGCGTTCGGCGTTATGGACGTTGATCCCTTGATAAAGGCGGTTCCACGTCCAGCTTAAGACGCGATCCGACAGACGCACGGCTTCGTAGGAGAAGTCGGCGGCGATTTCTTCCATCAGCGCAATCGCGTTCTGCTGCGCTTTCTCAGTAGAAATCTTCTTACTGCGCGCCTCATCGTCTACGGCTTTCTTGATTGCTTTGGAATCCAGCAGCTTATTAAACAGCTCCTGACGTACCGGCAAACGCGGGCCAACCGCCGCCAAACGCTGGCGGGAGAAGTGCATACGCGCGACGCGCGCCAGTTTGTGGGCTATGGTTTTGTCAGTACCATGTTCGGTCGCCATATAGCGCAGCGACACCGGGCTGGAGAAGCGGACAAAGCTGTCTCGGCCTAGCCACAGGACGGCGAAGAATTTCTCAATGCCGTTGAGCAAGCGCAGGTGTGGTGCGGCCTGAGCGTGGCTTTCCCGACCCGGAGAACGCCCAAACATTACAGAAACCGGCACCATCTGTACGTCTAAATCTGGATTAGCGCGATGCAAATCCAGATAGTCGTGGAACAGCTTGACGGATTTCTGCTTGGGAACGTAATAGCGAAAGACGCGCGGCCCGTCATTAATAAAGACGTGGCTGGGGAGTTCGACGCCGTTGAATTCGAACGACTGCGAGGGATCGGGTAACCCCAATGCCAGGCACTTCGCACGTAGCGTCAAGAGATCTGCCTGAGAGTTATAAGGCAGAACATAGAGTATAGGACGTGAGGGATCTAACCCTAGCTCGACCACGGGATCTGCGGGAATAACTTTGCTTTTAACCAGCAGTTTTAGTGGGAGATTCAATAGTTTATAGTAAATTTTACGCCAACCTGACATAACAACTTGGAGCCTCTTGTTAGCAATGCGCCGCAAGGATACCAGAAACTGCGCCGGAGATCTGTGGTGATGAGACAACGTAGGTGCGTTAAAATGCGAACTATTTTGCGTAAATAATGGAGGATAAATGAATAAAGCAACGGGGATGACCCGGATTATTAAGGCGACCGGTTATTCCCTTAAGGGGCTAAAGCAGGCGTGGCAGCATGAGGCGGCGTTTCGTCAGGAAACAATACTGACGATTGTCGGCGTGATTATTGCGTGTTTGCTGCCAGTTACGCTGGTCGAAAAACTGCTGCTGATCGGGTCTGTCGTATTGATTATGCTTTTTGAGTTGGCTAATAGCGCGATTGAAGCAGTTGTCGATCGTATTGGCCCTGAGCATCACGAATTATCCGGAAGGGCGAAAGATATCGGCTCGGCGGCTGTTTTTGTTGCCATCGTGTTAGCCGCTGTCGTGTGGGGCAGCATCCTCTGGCAACATTTTGCCTGACGGTACGCATAAATGAATAAAAGTCAGAGGCTTTGCCGATATCTCCATTCCCAATTGTGGCTTACCTGTATATACTCACAGCAAGACTGTATAAACAACCAGGGGGCGGAATGAAAGTATTAACAGCAAGGCAGCAGCAGGTTTATGACCTGATCCGCGATCATATTGCGCAGACCGGAATGCCGCCAACGCGCGCGGAAATTGCTCAACAGCTGGGGTTTCGCTCTCCCAATGCGGCTGAAGAACATCTGAAAGCGCTGGCGCGTAAAGGTGTGATTGAAATTGTATCGGGTGCTTCTCGCGGTATTCGTCTGCTGATGGAAGAAGAGACGGGTATTCCTCTGGTTGGTCGCGTGGCTGCAGGTGAGCCTCTGCTGGCGCAGGAACATATCGAATGTCACTATCAGGTTGACCCAGCCATGTTCAAACCCAGCGCTGACTTTTTGCTGCGGGTGAGCGGTATGTCGATGAAAGATATTGGTATTATGGATGGCGATTTACTGGCCGTGCATAAAACAGAAGATGTACGCAACGGTCAGATTGTCGTCGCACGTATTGATGATGAAGTGACGGTGAAGCGCCTGAAAAAGCAGGGCAATACAGTGCATCTTCTCGCGGAAAACGAAGAGTTTGCCCCCATTGTTGTCGACCTGCGTCAACAAAGCTTTTCGATAGAAGGCTTAGCGGTTGGCGTCATTCGTAACAGTGACTGGAGCTAACGATTCACCGAGATGCACTGCTCGTCTGTTTGAGTCAGTGCATCATCCTCTTTGTGTTAATTGCTTCATGTGCTAGTCACTTTATGTGTGGGTTGCCCCCGTGTGTTAATCTGCTGGCTGTATATATTTCGTTACATTTAGCGTGCGTTTTCTGCGATTCCTCTTACCACCTGTTTTTCCTCTGCTTTTGCGGTGATTTTCTCTTTCTTAACGTCTTGCCCAGTTACTGATTCCTGGTTTTTCATTTTAAGTGAAATATTCGGCTATAATTTTTATCAAGGTAAGCATTTTAATCTTGATTTGGTCGTTTGGTGATTGATTACCAGCCATCACATTTAGGTTAGCCCGGCAGTCAAGGGAGACAGTGGCGAAGAACACCGTGATGGTTCACACCATGATGACGCTGCTTACTGAATAGACCGATTTATCTGACACTGACGCCTACGTCGGTAGTCATGATTCATTTATGCGCAATACACCTAAGGTATGGAGATTCTTATGAATAAAGACCAAGCCAGCGGTAACTGGAAACAGTTTAAAGGTAAAGCGAAAGAGCAATGGGGTAAATTAACGGATGACGATCTGACGGTCATCGAAGGTAAGCGTGACCAACTGGTAGGGAGAATCCAGGAGCGTTACGGGTACGCAAAAGAAGCGGCAGAGAAAGAAGTGAAGCACTGGGAAGAGCACCACAAATATCACTGGTAGTGAACGCGATAGCTCTTCGCTGAAAGGACGATAGCCCTCGGGGCTATCGTTTTTTAATAGAGATTAACGCTTTTTAATCGGAACCGTATGGTCGTGATCGCAATGATCCGGCTGATTGCACGATGCCACTTCCTGACAGCCACCACACAGCCCGTGAGCTTCCACAACGCTGTGGCGTAGCGTAAATCCTGACTGCTGTGCCAGACTACGCAGCGTTTCTTCTACACCTTCGGTTTGACGTTCTGTAACCTGTCCGCAGCGATCGCAGATGAACAGAGCTGACGTATGGCTGTGGTCTTCGATATGGTGACACAGCACGTAGCTGTTGTTTGACTCGACGCGATGAATGAAGCCTTGTTCCAGCAGAAAATCCAGTGCGCGATAGACGGTCGGCGGTTTCGCCTGAGGTTCGGAAACGCGCAGCAGATCCAGCAGGTCATAAGCGCTGATAGCACCGGACTGCTGTGCCATTAGGCGTAAAACCTCTAACCGCTGCGGCGTGAGACGCACAGCGCGCTGCTGACAAATCTGTTCAGCCTGGGCAAGAAGTTTGTCCTGTTTGGTTGAATCCATTGTCATATCACCCTGACGCATTGAGGAACAAGACGGATATCTTACCACGACTGAATAAAAACGCCGAACTGGCGGCGTTTTCCTGCAAAAACCACTTCCTGTAAAAACAACGGACAGAACGCTACACGACCAGGTCGATGAGCAGCGCTCGCAAAGGTGCTTCTGCCTGTAGCGTCAACGCTGCTTCTTCTTTAATAAAGGCACCGTCGCCGCAGTGTAGGGCTTCACTGTGCTGACCGCCTTTTACCACCATTGAACCGTGGATCAACTGGAGGTATGCCTGATTGCCCTGTAGTGCGATCGTGCTTTGCTCATTCTGCTGGAGATCGACATGATGGATCCAAACCTGCTGGCGTAGTTGCAGGCTGGTCTGTTCACCTTCCGGCGAGGCAAGCAGAGTATGGCTTGATGGATCTAATTCCATGCGCTGTAACGGGCTGTTCTCTCGGGTCTGGCAGGCGTTCAGCCATAGTTGCAGCCTCGTCAGTGGCTTACTGGCGTTGGTATTATGTTCGCTATAGCTGACGTTTGGCTGAGTGGCGAGCAACAGCACATCTCCGGCTTTGGCCTGAATGTGGCAACCGTTGCTGTCGCGGTATTCTGCCTCACCCTGAAGAATAATATTCAGGATATCAACCCGTGGGTAGGTTCGCGGCTGGAATGATGCCCCCGGCGCCAATACTTCCTGATTGAGCACGCGCAGAGAGGCGTAGCCCAGCAGCTGTGGGTCAAAATAGTGACCAAAAGAGAATGTATAGCGTGCCTGCAACCAGCCATAGTCGGCCTGGCCGCATTGCCCCGCTGCTCTTCGTGTGATCATAATCTTTATCCCCCCAGATAATTATTTCTTAAACCGATAGTAATTGTGTGGACGTTGGATTGTTAGCTAGTTAATCTGGTGGGTATATTCAAAATTCCTGAATGAGTACGAAGATGGCGAAAGAACGAGCATTGACGCTGGAAGCCTTGAGGGTTATGGATGCGATCGATCGTCGTGGCAGCTTTGCCGCTGCGGCAGACGAACTGGGTAGAGTGCCTTCGGCGCTGAGCTATACCATGCAGAAACTGGAAGAAGAGTTGGATGTGGTGTTGTTCGATCGTTCCGGACATCGTACTAAATTCACGAATGTCGGGCGCATGCTACTGGAACGTGGGCGTATCCTGCTGGAAGCCGCGGATAAGCTCACTACGGATGCGGAAGCACTGGCACGCGGCTGGGAAACGCACCTGACGATTGTGACGGAAGCGCTTATTCCGACTCAGCGACTTTTTCCCTTAATCGATAAGCTGGCGCTCAAAGCGAATACGCAGGTGTCGATTCTGACGGAAGTGCTGGCGGGTGCGTGGGAGCGTCTTGAGCAAGGGCGTGCCGATATCGTGATTGCGCCGGACATGCATTTTCGCGCCTCTTCAGAAATGAATACCCGCAAGCTGTACACGATGAATAACGTCTATGTCGCCAGCCCAGAGCACCCGATTCATCAGGAACCTGAACCGCTGTCGGATGCGACCCGGGTGAAATACCGTGGAATTGCGGTGGCGGACACGGCGCGTGAGCGCCCGGTTCTGACCGTGCAACTGTTGGATAAACAGCAGCGTCTGACGGTGAGCTCGCTGGATGATAAGCGGCGTGCGCTGCTGGCGGGATTAGGTGTTGCGACCATGCCTTATCCAATGGTTGCACAAGATATTGCCGAAGGGCGTTTACTGGTGATTGGTCCGGAGCATCAGATGGAAAGCCAGATTATTATGGCATGGCGGCGAGACAGCATGGGCGAGGCGAAATCCTGGTTCCTGCGTGAAATTCCGAAGTTGCTGAACCAGCCCTAAATCCCGCGCTTTTTGCGGCAAGGTGTGGGCCACACCTTGCCGTGCACTTCATTACTAATCGACAAACGCCTCAGTATAAACTGACAAACGTCTTATCACGCTGATGAGGCTGGTTCAGATCCTGCTCTGGACCCAGCGAAATCACGCCATGCGGATTAATGGTGCCGTGGCTACGATAGTAGTGGTGACGAATGTGTGCCATATCGACGGTATCGGCGATGCCGGGCATCTGATAAATATCACGCAGAAAACCGAACAGGTTTGGATAATCACTCAGACGATATTTATCGCATTTAAAATGCGTGTGATAGACCGGATCGAAACGGATCAGCGTCGTCCACAGCCGCAGATCGGCTTCGGTTAACTGCTCACCGGTGAGATAGCGCTGTTTTGCCAGTATGGCTTCCAGATCGGATAACGCGGCGAAAACGGTCGTCGCGGATTCATCATAGGCTGACTGACTCGTTGCAAAACCGGCTTTGTAAACGCCGTTGTTGACCTTGTCGTAAATCCAGCCGTTCAATTCATCAATCTGAGTGCGTAGCGCTTCTGGATAGTAATCTCCCGCCGTGGCTCCTACGCCGTCAAAAGCGCTGTTCAGCATACGGATGATATCGGCGGATTCGTTACTGACGATGGTGTGCTGCTCGGTGTCCCACAGGACGGGCACGGTCACCCGACCGCTGTAGTCCGGTTTGGCGTGCAGGTAGAGTTGGTAGAGGAATTCGTGCTGATAGAGCGAATCACCCGTCGCGCCCTCAAAATCGGTACCGAACGTCCAGCCGTGATCGAGCATGAGCGGATGAACCACCGAAACCGCGATATGATCTTCTAATCCCTTCAACTGCCGCATGAGCAGCGTGCGGTGTGCCCACGGACAGGCGAGCGAAACATAGAGATGATAACGACCGGATTGGGCGGGAAAGCCGCCTTTGCCGGTGAGGCCGGGTGCGCCATCGGGCGTTACCCAGTTGCGGAATGCGGATTCTGAACGCTTAAAGTGACCGCCGGTAGATTTGGTTTCATACCAGGTATCGTGCCATACGCCGTCAACCAGTTGTCCCATAAATCCTCCCGTTAGTGAGTGATGATAAGACGACGGCAAGCCTGGTATGCTTGCCGTCTAATTCGTTATTCGACTATTAAGTGTAGTACAGGCCGGACAAGGCTTGTCTTACCACTTTTTGCCCAGCAGGCGGTCGATGCTGAATGCGCCAGGACCTGTTACAGCCAGCAGGAGGTAGCCACCAGCGATGGTCAGGTTTTTCATGAACATCAGTTGGTTCATGCCTTCCGCAAAGTTAGAGTGGAAAATCAGTGCGGTCAGCAGCGTAAAGCCCGCGGTGAACAGTGCAACGGTACGCGTCAGCAGACCGAACAGCACCGCCAGACCACCACCCAGTTCCAGCAGAATCGTCAGCGGCAGCAGGAAGGTCGGTACGCCCATCGCCTGCATATATTGTTGTGTGCCTGCGTAGGCATCACCCAGCTTACCGTAACCTGCAACGATAAACAGAATCGGCATTAAGATACGTGCAACCAGCAGTGCAGTGCTTTCTAAATTTTTCATCATCTCTCCAATTGATTTTGTTGTGGGCTATATCGCCCTGTTGTGTTTGTTGTAGCAGGTGTTGTCTGAAAACTTGGCCCGCCATCAGGTTATGGGCAGATAGTATAGAGAGATGATTTACGCTGCCAGCGAGTATAATTGTTGTTTTATTTCAGAAAAATTGATGTTTGGTTAAGTTACAAGAACGCGCCGCCATGACGTGAGCGCGTTGGGCAAAAGTGAGATGAAAAATGCCGTACAGGAAAGGCAGAGCGCCGATGCGATAGGAAGGATTACGGACGTGGATCAAACGTTTTGCGAACGAGCCTGAATGTTCCCCACAGCCCAACGAGGCGGCGTCCCCAGCGAATCATACGACTGGGGTGGCGCACGCCATAGAGCGCCACGAGGCTGGAGCCAACGATCCAGTATTTACGCCACTGCATAAGACTTTGCCAGCCGCGATCGTAACGGGCGGTGGTGTCCAGCCAGTGTTTCTTACCTGCCGATAAATCCAGCCGCTGCTGCTGTATCTGGCGCAGTAGCTGGGCTTTTTCTCTGTCTCGCTGTTGACGCTGGCTCATTTGGGATCTTCCTCCAACAGCGATCTGTCAGTCGCCAGCTCCTTACGTGTGGCTTTGAGCAGGGTGGAACGACGTACCTTCAGCAGCGTCCAGACGCCGCCTATCAGCGCTAGCCCAAGCAATGTGGCGGTGATACACCCCAGCGCAAAGAGACGATATTGCGGGTCGATGCCCCAGATGATGAGCGCAATCAGGCTCATAATGCCAAAAGTGGCGAAAATCAGCGTCAGACCGACCATCATCAGCAACTGAATCAGATTGGTTTTTTCTTCCTCTAATTCAATTACGGCGAGTCGGACACGGCTTTCCACCATGCTGACAATAATGGAGATGATGCGCTGAGCAGAAGCCATGACCCCGCTTGCGGGGCCTTGTTGTGATTTATCCGTCATAACGATCCGCTAATTAGCGACGAGACAACAGGACGCCAAGCACGACGCCGACAGCAGCACCAATACCGACACCGGTCCACGGGTTCTGACGTACATAGTCGTCCGCAGATTCAACCGCTTCTTTGGTTTGGGAGGCGATGCGCTCACCGGTATCGCTCAGACGGCTACGGGTTTCTTTCAGCGCGCTCTCTGCTTTATTGCGCAGTTTGTCGAGTTCCGCTTTAGATTTATCGCTGGAGGTGCTTAATACTTCTTCCAGCGTATCCGCCAGTGATTTCAATTCGGCGCGTAGGTATTCAGAATTTTGATCTTTAGCCATATTAATAACCCTTCGTGTTATAAACCTGAACGTTAACTATAGCTGAAGCTGAAATTTATGCCGCCCCAAACGGGTACGGACAATTCTGATAACTCGCTGTAAATTTTAGTGATTTGGTTTTTGAATATAAAATGAACAATTGCTGTGTGTTTTATAGGGACAATATATTGATGGGTTATTGCGATGCGGCACGTTCCGCTGCGCGTAATTCCTGCTCGGCTTCAGCCAGCTTTCTTTCGCGCTTGAGGATCTTTTCGGCGTCATCCCCTTTCTGCCGGCTTTCGTTCAGTTCCTGCTGGCGTTCAGCGACGTCTTTACGCTTTTCCGCAATCGCTTCCTGACGCTTCTCAGCCAGACCAGCATCCGTACAGTGGGTTTTCACGCCGTCCAGCGCCTTCTCCAGCCCATTGATGCGGTTCTGATTGCCGTGCTTACGCGCTTCATCGATTTGGCGCTGAATATCCTGCGCTTTCTGCTGACAGGTTTCCACTTGATTGGCGGTATTCGCCAGCGCGTGGCCGGAAAGCAGGACAGATAATGCAATGATGGATGGAAATTGTTTCATCTTCGTCACCCCAGTTTGGATTGTTTCTGTGTCAGTTTCTGCTGCCAGAACGGTGTCGGGGTTGTCGCCTGCTGCGCGGTAATGGTGACTTTGGGCAGAGACAATCGCAGGACATCTCTGGCAGCGATACTCTGTTCTGGCGAGGCAAGACGGACGATCAGGCTATCTTGCTCTGGTGTAATGCTTTTGATCGCAATGCCTTTTTCATTAAGACGCTGATACACGTAAAAGCCATCTGGCAGCGCGGCGCCATCGTCAGGCTTGATGTGCAGCATCGCATCATCCTGGGAATGGCGAGGCGACTGGGACTGCGTCAAGGCGATAATGGGCAGGGCAAGCAATATCAGTATGCGGCCTACTTTTCTGGGGGTAAGTTTAGGGAATAACCAGCGGATTGACACGGTTAGCTTCCTTTTTCTGCGTTATCTGCTTTCGCATCACGCTTTTTACGCCACAGGACAAAGAGCGATCCAAACAGACCGATAAACAGCAGCGCCAGCGGCAGCATCATCAGGCAGAGCATCAGCTCGTCTTCATATTTCAGGAAGATCGTTGTTTTCCCTAAGGCGAAGCCCAGCGTAACCAAAATAAACACCCACAGGAACCCGCTCATCCAGTTGAAGAACTGAAAGCGCGCGTTATTCAGGCCTGACAAGCCTGCGATGGTCGGTAATAACGTTCTTACAAAAGCCAGAAAGCGGCCAACTAATAGTGCGGACAAGCCATGACGGTGGAAGAGTTGGTGGGCGCGCTGATGATAGTGCGCGGGCAAATGTGAGAGCCAGCCCTGCACCACTCCCGTATTGCCAAGCCATCTTCCCTGGATGTAGCTGGCCCAGCAGCCGAGGCTGGCGGCCGTCGTCAGGAGAAATATGGTAAAAGGGTAATTCATTGTGCCTTTGGCAACGAGGACGCCGACCAAAATGAGCAGGCTATCGCCGGGCAGGAAAGCGGCGGGGAGCAGGCCATTTTCCAGAAAGATAATCAGAAACAGCAAGATGTAGATGGTCCATACCAGCTTGGGGTCGGCTAAAATATCGAAATCCTGATGCCAGAGTGCGTTTAACAGTTCTTTGATTAATTCCATCCGGTATTCCTAATACTGCTGTTGCATTTAGCCTTGGCGACAATCACGCTTCTGGACATGATAAGAGCGAATACAGTGTTATGCCCGTGATACTTCAAGTTGCATGTGCGTTGGCAGCGGTACTCGGCACTCTGGTGTGTGCCTCGCTTTGGCGGGCCAACGCTTTGCGTTGTTCAAACGTTAACGTCTGTCCTGAAACTCGAATTATTTAGGGTATATCAGGGCGCAGGATTATGATTTTTTTTATGATCTCTGTGTTGTTTCGCCCAATAGTGACGCAGGTGTCTGACTTGATGCTCGCTTTTCGCTGCGAACCCGATAAACAGGCGGGTAGGGATTGTTTGGTCTTGGCTGACTTTACATCCAAAGCGACGGATTAAGCGTAAGAAAGACGCGTTAACTGTAACAAAATAGGTGTTGCTGAGACAGAAAAATATTACGACAACTGAGGCGGTTTAGGGGGATTTTTCGAGGAAGAGTTGGGATTTCTGCGATATTTTACACTCGCTGACAGAAATCAACGTTTTCTGACCTTTTCCAGTGTGTCCAAAATGTTACCCCTCGTTTAAAACAAGGGGCAAAACCGCTTTAAGACTTACCGGCGTGTATCTGATCGAGATGAACGACCGGGTTCTCGGCGAACATATAGCGATCGACGTTAAACTCGAAATCGTCCGTCGTGGCGCGAAACAGCATCTGTTTTGTGTTTTCCAGATGTTGCCACATGGCCAGCTTGGCGGCGTAAGGATCTTTGCGAATCAGCGCTTTAAGAATGCGGTCGTGCTCTTCGCACCAGCTTTCTATCGACTTGTCGTCAATGTGCTCATGCAGTTTGCGCCAGTAAGGATTATGGATCCGTTGGCTCCACATTTTTTCGACGATAGTCGCCATCGCAGAGTTTTGTGTTGCCAGCGCGACCTGAACGTGGAATTTGAGATCCCACTGAGAATCACGGAAGCGATCTTCCTGACGTGCATACTCCTGAATTTCCATCAGTTGAATGATGTCCTGACGGGTTACCTGCGTGGCCGCAAATTCAGCAATATTGCTTTCAATGAGTTGACGTGCCTGAAGCAGCTCAAACGGACCGGCCGCGACGAATTCAATATCGCCGCTATTAATGAACGGGGTCTTCTGCTGGTTGGAAATAACGTGAATGCCTGAACCTTTGCGTACTTCAACGTACCCTTCGACTTCCAGCATTATGATGGCTTCGCGCACCACGGTGCGGCTGACGTTCATTTCTTCAGAAATATAGCGTTCTGCCGGTAATTTTTCGCCGACCTGGTACATACCACTTTCGATGCGCTGTTTTAATTCTGCGGCTAACTGCTGGTATAGCCGTCGGGGTTCAGTGAGTGCCATGATGATGTCTACTCTCGATAGATGACGGTCCGTGTGCCACGTCAGGGCCTGAGTGTCTATCTCGTTAATCTTTGAGGAATGATTTGTTATACCACTTAATCATAGCAGCAACCAATGTTGCGGTCACAGTTATCACAGTGTGTTATTGCGGGAGAGGTGACTCACCCGGTATCCGATCATACCGGATGAGTCAGGATAATGCAGGGATTATCAGTGCTGGTTGGCTTCTTTCAAGGTTTCAGCCGCGGCAGCGACTTCTGAAGCGGGTTGGTTTTTCAACACCGTCCAGATGACGACGGCGCCTAACAGGTCAAACACCGCCAGTGCAGCAAACAGCGGGCTAAAGCCCAGCGTATCGGCCAGTGCGCCTACAACCAGTGCGAACATGGTGCTTGCCATCCAGGCCGCCATACCGGTTAAACCGTTTGCCGTGGCGACTTCATTACGGCCAAATACGTCAGATGACAGAGTAATCAGCGCGCCGGACAGCGACTGGTGCGCGAAACCGCCGACGCACAGCAGCGCGATGGCGACGTAAGGGCTAGAAAACAGCCCGATCATCCCCGGTGCAATCATCAATATCGCTCCCATCGTCACCACCAGCTTGCGGGAAACGATCAGGTTCACTTTGAAATATTTCTGGAACAGCATCGGCAGGTAGCCGCCCAGAATACAGCCGATATCGGCGAACAGCATCGGCATCCACGCGAACATGGCGATTTCTTTTAGGTTAAAGCCGTAGGCTTTAAACATGAATAGCGGGATCCACGCGTTGAACGTTCCCCAGGCCGGTTCAGCCAGAAAACGCGGCAGCGCGATACCCCAGAATTGACGGTTACGCAGGATCTGCCAGGCAGACATTTTCTTCGCGTTATTGGTTTGGTGCTGCGCTTCCTGCCCGCTAAGAATATAGTCGCGCTCTTCGTCACTGAGTTTTTTCTGATCTTTAGGGTGTTTATAAAAAACGAGCCAGCAGATGGCCCAGACCAGGCTCAGCGCACCGGTAATGATAAAGGCCATTTCCCAGCTGTGTGCCACAATCGCCCACACCACCAGCGGCGGCGCGATCATCGCACCGATGGATGACCCCACGTTGAAGTAACCCACCGCGACAGAGCGCTCTTTTGCCGGAAACCATTCGCTGCTGGCTTTCAGGCCCGCAGGGATCATCGCGGCTTCCGCCATACCGACCGCGCCGCGGGCGATCGCTAACCCCCCCCAGCTGTTTGCCAGCGCGGTTCCCATACAGAAAATAGCCCACAGAATGGCAAACATGGCATAGCCGATTTTGGTGCCCAGCAGATCCAGCACATAACCAGCGATGGGTTGCATAATGGTATAACAGGCTGAGTAGGCAGCAACGATGTAAGAATATTGCTGTGTGGTGATATGCAATTGATCCTGTAACGTCGGTGCGGCGACAGAAATTGCATTACGCGTCAGGTATCCCAGCACGGTGCCAATGGTCACCAGGCCGATCATATACCAGCGTAATCCTTTGATTTTACGCATTTAACTTTCTCTCCGAGTCAATAAAAAACACAGTGGTGGCTCTTGAGTAGCGTCACGGTGTGAGGTGTCTTGTAATGTGGTACGACACGTTTTGTTGTTGTGCTGAACAGGAAACCCCTTCTCTTTGTGAGATAGCGATTGAATCCCTGCTTAAGGCAGCGCTACAATAATTTGTCATACAACTTTAAAAGTTGAGTGATATCATAAAACCATTATTTTTATGCGGAATAACGAATTGCTCGCTGAAATCGAGAGAGACAAGCGGTTTAAGGCGATAAATGCTGAGTTATTGTACTGCTTGTTACATTTTTGCGATCATGACCTCACAAATACTGTGAGATATCGCGCATAATTGGTGTGATATCTTTTAACGGTCAACTAATTTGGTGCACAAGAAGCACGGTAAGGAAGAAAACATGCCCCAGTTTCTGAGTGAAGATTTTCTGTTAGACAGTGAATTTGCCCGTCGTCTTTATCATGAGTATGCCGTCGACCAGCCGATATTTGACTACCACTGCCATCTGCCGCCTGAGCAGATCGCGGAAAACTATCGCTTCAAAAATTTGTATGACATCTGGTTGAAAGGCGATCACTACAAGTGGCGTGCGATGCGCACCAACGGTGTGCCTGAGCGTTTGTGTACGGGCGATGCCAGCGACTGGGAAAAATTTGAAGCCTGGGCTGCTACCGTGCCGCACACCATCGGCAACCCGCTTTATCACTGGACACACCTGGAGCTGCGCCGTCCGTTTGGCGTAACTGGCACGCTGCTGTCACCAAGCACGGCAAAAGACATTTGGGATCGCTGTAATGCCATGCTGGAACGCGATGATTTTACCGCGCGCGGCATCATGCAGCAGATGAACGTGAAAATGGTCGGTACGACGGACGATCCGATTGACGATCTGCGCCACCATAAAACCGTAGCTCAGGATTCAAGCTTCTCTATCAAAGTGCTGCCGAGCTGGCGTCCGGATAAAGCGTTCAACATTGAACTGGCAACCTTCAACGACTATATGGCAAAACTGGGTGAAGTGTCCGACACCGACATTCGTCGTTTTAGCGATCTGCAAGCCGCACTGACCAAACGTCTGGATCACTTCGCGGCGCACGGCTGTAAAGTGTCTGACCACGCGCTGGATGTCGTGATGTTTGCTGAAGCCGATGAGGCAACGCTGGACAGTATTCTGGCGCGTCGTCTTTCTGGCGAAGCGCTGAGCGAACATGAAGTGGCGCAGTTCAAGACTGGCGTTCTGGTCTGGCTGGGGGCGGAATATGCGCGTCGCGGCTGGGTTCAGCAGTATCACATTGGCGCACTGCGCAACAATAACCTGCGTCAGTTCAAGCTTCTGGGGCCGGACGTGGGTTTCGACTCCATCAACGACCGTCCGCTGGCTCAGGAACTGTCTCGCCTGCTCAGCAAGCAGAATGAAGAAAACCTGTTGCCTAAAACCATCCTTTACTGCCTGAACCCGCGCGATAACGAAGTGCTCGGCACCATGATCGGCAACTTCCAGGGTGAAGGGATGCCGGGCAAGATGCAGTTCGGTTCCGGCTGGTGGTTCAACGATCAGAAAGACGGCATGCAGCGCCAGATGACCCAGCTCGCACAGCTTGGCTTACTGAGCCGCTTCGTCGGCATGCTGACCGATAGCCGTAGCTTCCTGTCTTACACCCGCCATGAATATTTCCGCCGCATTCTGTGCCAGATGATTGGCCGCTGGGTGGAAGATGGCGAAGCGCCAGCCGATCTGCCGTTGCTGGGCGAAATGGTGAAAAACATCAGTTTCGATAACGCTAAAAACTATTTTGCCATCGAGCTGTAATTCCGCCGCGTCGTAAGGTGTGAATTGCGCGAGAGGCGCGGCAGTAAGATTCCCAAAGGGGCTTACGCCGCGGCTCTCGGCGTCTCGGTCTTTTGTCATCGGCACTGGTAGTGATTCGGTGCGGGTGAATGTATACCCCAAATAATTCGAGTTGCAGGAAGGCGGCAAGAGAGAGAATCCCGATGAGCTTACTTGAGTAAGTGATTCGGGTGAGTGAACGCAGCCAACGCACATGCAGCTTGAAGTATGACGGGAATGAATATAGCAGGGCAAGGATGACGGTGGTTCGGTCGTGCCCTGAATGTGAGATTCGTCCTGAGGTAGCCTGTTAATGCAAACGTTAAATCGTCGTAACTTCCCCGGTCGTCAACACCCGGATCGTGTTATCCAGTTTGGTGAAGGTAACTTCCTGCGCGCCTTCGTCGACTGGCAGTTGGATTTGCTGAATGAACATACCGATCTGGATGCGGGCATTGTCGTTGTTCGTCCGATCGATTCCGATTTCCCGCCCGCGCTGGACACTCAGGATGGGTTGTACACCACCATTATCCGCGGTCTGAACGAGCAGGGTGAAGCCGTGCGCGAACCCCGTCTGATCCGTTCGGTAAACCGTGAAATCAACGTGTACCGTCAGTTCGATGAGTATCTGGCACTGGCGCACGATCCAAACATTCGTTTTGTTTTCTCCAATACCACCGAAGCGGGTATCAGCTATCACGCGGAAGACCGCCTGAACGACGCGCCGCCAGTCAGCTTCCCGGCGAAATTAACCCGTCTGCTGTATGAGCGTTTCTGCCATTTTGACGGCGCAGCGGATAAAGGCTGGGTGCTGTTACCGTGCGAACTGATTGATTATAACGGCGTGGCGCTGAAAGAGCTGGTGCTGCGCTATGCCGCACAGTGGAAGCTGACGCCAACGTTTACCGCCTGGCTGAACGATCACAACACCTTCTGCTCGACGCTGGTAGACCGCATTGTGACGGGTTACCCACGTGCCGAAGTTGAAGCGCTAGAGCAGGAAATGGGCTACAAGGATACCTTCTGGGACACGGCGGAACATTTCTATCTGTTTGTGATTCAGGGGCCACAGTGGCTGGCGGAAGAGCTGCGTCTGAACAAGTTGGATCTGAACGTTCGTATCGTTGATGACATCAAGCCGTATAAAGAACGTAAAGTGGCGATTCTCAACGGTGCCCATACCGCGCTGGTGCCGGTGGCATTCCTGGCGGGTCTGGATACCGTTGGCGAGTCGATGGATGATGCCCTGATTGGCAAATTCGTGGAAAAAACCATTGCCGAAGAGATTGTGCCGGTACTGGATTTGCCGCATGACGAACTGACCTCGTTTGCTCAGGCTGTGCTAAGCCGCTTCCGTAACCCTTTCATTCAGCATCAGCTGTTATCTATCTCGCTGAATGGTATGACCAAATTCCGCACCCGTATCCTGCCGCAACTGCTGACTTACCGCGAGCGCCACGGTGAACTGCCTGCACGCTTGACGTTTGCGCTGGCGGCCTTGATTGCGTTCTATCGCGGCGAGCGCAGCGGTGAAGGCGATGCGTTGCAAACCTACCCGTTGCAGGACGATGCACACTGGCTGGAGCGTTATTCCACGCTGTGGGCGGGCGTAAAAGAAAACACCGTCAGCCTGGCTGAGCTGGTGAATGTAGTACTGCGCGATGCCGATCACTGGGAACAGGATTTAACACAGGTTCCTGGCCTGGCTGCGCAGGTGACTGAACAGTTGCAAACCATCGTTGAGCGCGGCATGCGCGCAGCCGTGGAAGGTTATTGCTAATCAGCAAGAAGGGTTATCCATGCAAAGTATTATAAAAATTCATTCTCTGGACAATGTGGCTGTCGCCCTGCGTGATGTTGAGCAAGGCGAAACGGTGTCGGTGGATAGCCATACGGTGACACTTCAGCAACCTGTCGTGCGCGGACATAAGTTCGCGCTGGAAACCATCGCACCGGGAGAAATGATTACCAAGTATGGCCTGCCGATCGGCCATGCGTTGGTGTCTATTGCTCCCGGAGAACACATCCATTCCCAGAATGCGAAAACCAATCTGAGCGATCTGGATGAATATCAGTATCAGCCTGAGTTCCTCGAACTGCCGCCACAGATGGGCGATCGGGACGTACAGCTCTATCGTCGCAAAAATGGCGATGTGGGTATCCGCAATGAGCTGTGGATCCTGCCAACCGTCGGTTGCGTGAACGGGATTGCTCGCCAGATCCAGCAGCGTTTCCTGAAAGAAACCAATGACGCGGAAGGGATCGACGGCGTTTATCTGTTTAGTCATACCTTCGGTTGTTCACAGCTCGGTCAGGATCACGAAAACACCCGTACGATGCTGCAAAACATGGTGCGTCACCCGAATGCGGGGGCGGTGCTGGTGATCGGTCTGGGGTGTGAGAACAATCAGGTTGATGCATTCCGCACGACGCTGGGCGATTTTGATTCCGATCGTGTAACGTTCATGGTGTGTCAGCAGCAGGACGATGAAGTGGAAGCCGGCCTGGAACGTCTGCATACGCTGTATGAGGCGATGCGTCATGACAAACGCGAGCCGGGTAAGCTGAGCGAACTGAAGTTTGGTCTGGAATGCGGTGGCTCTGATGGGCTATCCGGTATTACGGCCAACCCGCTGTTAGGCCGTTTCTCCGACTACCTGATCGCCAACGGCGGCACCACCGTGCTGACCGAAGTACCGGAAATGTTCGGTGCGGAACGTATCCTGATGAGCCGCTGCCGTGATGAAGCCACGTTTGAGAAAACCGTGCACATGGTGAACGATTTCAAACAGTACTTCATCGCGCACGACCAGCCGATTTACGAAAACCCATCGCCGGGTAATAAGGCGGGGGGAATCACCACGCTGGAAGAGAAATCACTGGGCTGTACGCAAAAAGCCGGACAGAGCAAAGTGGTGGATGTACTGAAATATGGTGAGCGCTTACATACTCCGGGGCTCAACCTGCTCAGTGCGCCGGGGAATGATGCCGTCGCAACCAGCGCGCTGGCGGGGGCTGGCTGCCATATGGTGCTGTTCAGTACCGGACGCGGCACGCCTTACGGCGGATTCGTACCTACCGTAAAACTGGCGACCAACAGTGAACTGGCGAAGAAGAAACCGCACTGGATTGATTTCGATGCGGGGCGTCTGATCCATGACATGCCGATGGATGAGCTGCTGAGCCAGTTCGTAGAGCTGATTGTCGAGATTGCTGACGGCAAGCGGACGAAGAATGAAGTGAACGACTTCCGCGAATTAGCCATATTTAAGAGCGGCGTGACGTTGTAAATTCTATCCATTCCAATTAAAATAAAACGGCGTTTCATTTTTATAATGGCGCCGTTTTTTTTCGCCACAACTTTTTAGAGGCAGGGATCATGACACATTATTGGATTGCCCAGTCTGTTGGTGTACTGGCGTTTCTGGTCGGTATCACCATGTTTTTCAACCGTAACGATAAAAAATTCAAAATACAGCTCTCAGCATACAGCGCCGTCATTGGTCTGCATTTCTTCCTGATGGGGGCAAATGCGGCAGGTGCCAGCGCATTGTTGAACTCGGCACGTACGCTAATCTCACTGAAAACACACAACATCCTCGTGATGTTTGTCTTTATCTCACTGACGCTGCTCTTTGGTTTGTCAGGTATGCACCATGCGATGGAGCTGTTGCCGATAGCGGGCACGGTTGCCAGTACCTGGGCGCTGTTTCGTACGTCTGGGCTGACGACGCGCTGCGTGATGTGGTGCTCAACCGCCTGCTGGGTGGTACATAATATCTGGCTGGGATCGATTGGTGGATCGCTGATCGAAGGCAGTTTCCTGCTGATGAACGGCTTTAACATCATCCGCTTCTGGCGTATGCAGCAGCGCGGCATCGATCCTTTCAGCGTAGAGAATAAAGCGTAATTTCAAGTATCGCGCTTGCTGTATGTGGGAATGTGGACGTTATCCGGCGTAAGAAATTATGCTGAGGAGATAGCAGGCTTAGGATGAGTCGCATGGATGCGGCGAAAGCTTGCGCCACGTCTGACAAAAACGTCGAGACGTTTTTGAACAGTACTTGTGCTGGCCCGAAGGGAGAGTCCCATTTATGGGGCGAGTAAACGTGTCGCAAGCGGTCCGTTAAGCCTGATACCGACGAAGGCATCGCGCAGCGACATAATTTAGCCAAAAGCCAGGGTTCACAGGGCGACGGCGCTGAGCCGCCCTGTGTCGGGCGCGTGCTACGAGGTAGCATGAAAATGACGGTATTGTGGCACACGAAACTGTCTCCGCATCAGAATAAAACATGACTAAGAGACAGCTCTGGAAGGGTTAGCCCCTAATCAATTACAGCAAATTCAAACGCTCTTTTTCCGCTAGCTTGGCATCTTCCGCGTGACACACGGCGGCGATGAACATTACGTCCGTTGAGGAGTTCACCGCGGTTTCTGCGGAGTCCTGCAAGACGCCGATGATGAAGCCAACCGCGACCACCTGCATAGCGATATCGTTGGAGATACCGAACATGCTGCATGCCAGCGGGATCAGCAGCAGTGAACCACCCGCCACGCCCGATGCGCCACAGGCACACAGCGACGCCACGACGCTGAGCAGCAGCGCGGTCGGCACGTCAATCTGAATACCCAGCGTATGCGCAGCGGCCAGCGTCAGCACCGTAATGGTAATCGCAGCGCCTGCCATATTGATGGTTGCACCTAGCGGGATGGCGACAGAGTAGGTGTCTTCATCCAGATTCAGCTTGCGGCACAGTTCCATATTCACCGGAATGTTGGCAGCGGAACTGCGGGTAAAGAAGGCCGTCACGCCGCTCTCGCGCAGGCAGCGCAGCACCAGCGGATAAGGGTTGCTGCGAATCTTCCAGTAGACGATCAGCGGGTTGATCACCAGCGCCACCAGCAGCATACCACCAATCAACACCATCAGCAGGTGGGCGTAGCCCCACAGCGCGCCGAAGCCGGTTTCCGCCAGCGTTGATGCGACCAGACCGAAAATCCCCAGCGGTGCGAAACGAATCACGACGCGCACAATCATGGTGACCGCGTTGGAAGCATCGTTAATCATGCTCTTGGTGCTGTCCGAACCGTGGCGGAACGCAATACCCAGACCAACGGCCCAAACCAGAATACCGATGTAATTGGCATTCAGCAGGGCGTGAATCGGGTTGGCGATGACGCTCATCAACAGCCCTTCCAGTACTTCGACAATACCTGATGGCGGTGTGATGTCGGTAGCCTGCGCGTTGAGCGCCAGCGTAGAAGGGAAGAGAACGCTGAGCACAACGGCAATCAGCGCCGCAGAGAAGGTTCCGATGAGGTAAAGAAACAGGATCGGGCGGATATTGGTTTTCTGCCCTTGCTGGTGGTTAGCGATAGACGCCATGACCAGCACCAATACCAGAACGGGGGCGACGGCTTTCAATGCGCCGACGAACAGCGTTCCCAATAAACCGGCAGCCAGCGCGGCCTGCGTAGACAGCGAGGCCAGAATAATCCCGGCTGCGAGCCCCAGAAGAATCTGTTTAACCAGGCTGCCGCGAGTAATGTACTGCAAAAAACGAGACTGTTGAGTTTCCATAATTTTGACGGGATAACCGTTCCGCTAAGTGGTTGTCTGTACGGATTTGGCACCTCTGACATGCGTCGGGTGATTTTTTCTTTCCGTAACGAAATGTGTTTGCACGTGTCAGTATATGAAAATTTATTTTTGAGAAAAGCAATGATGTGGTTTTTTATGACGGACATCCTTGTCCGTCACCCTACGGGCCGTTGCTGCGCAACGTTGAAAAACGTTCCTGACGTTTTTTTATCACGGACATCCTTGTCCGTCGCCCTAAGATGGAGTGAGGAAAGGGTCTCCGCACAGTGAAATCCGTGCGGAGAAGAGGGGGAGAGGATTAACGCTCGGCGCGCTTGTTCACCCAGACGTTGATCAGCATGGTGATGATCAAAATGCTGGCAACGACACCCAGAGAAATCGCCACCGGAATATGGAAAATGTCGATGAGCATCATCTTGGTACCAATGAAGATCAGGATGACGGCCAGGCCATATTTCAACAGCGAGAAGCGCTCAGCCACACCAGCCAGCAGGAAGTACATCGCACGCAGGCCCAGAATAGCGAACAGGTTCGACGTCAGCACGATAAAGGGATCGGTCGTGACGGCGAAAATAGCCGGGATACTGTCGACGGCGAAAATGACGTCGCTGATTTCAACCATGATCAGCACCAGAAACAGCGGGGTGGCATACAGGATGCCGTTACGGCGGACGAAGAACTTTTCGTTCTCGATGGTATCCGTCATGCGCAAACGGCTACGCAGCCAGCGTACCAGCGGCTTGTCGCCGATCGCCCCGTCATCTTCTTTCGCCAGCGCCATTTTGAGGCCGGTGAACAGCAGGAACGCACCGAACACGTAGAGCAGCCACTGGAACTGTGTGACCAGCCAACTGCCGCCAAACACCATCAGCGTTCTGAGAACGATGGCGCCTAACACGCCGTAAATCAGCACGCGGCGTTGGTATTGTGGGGGAACGGCGAAGTAACCGAACAGCATCAGCCAGACGAAGACGTTATCAACGGCAAGCGCTTTCTCGATCAAATAACCGGTCAGGAAGGCCAGCGACTGGGCATTGGCAACCTCGCGACCCATTGTGCCGTCCAGATACCACCAGAAACCGGCGTTGAACAGCAGCGAGAGCGTAACCCAGATGATAGACCAGACGGCAGCCTGCTTGAACGTCATTACCGTCGACCCTTTGCGCCCTTGATAGAGCAGGTCGATGGCCAGCATCACTATAACAATGGCAGCGAAGCTGCCCCATAACCATGGCGTGCCGATGGTGTGCATAGCAAGATCCTTAAATAGAAACAAAAACGGCCAACGTCGGAAGGACGCTGGCCGCTTGTTATTAAAGCTGCAAATGCACCTCGCCTTCCGGCAAGGTCTCACTTACAACATTAATGAAGCTGTCTCATCAAGAATTGAGCTTTTCATCAAAGTTGCCCAGTAACCGGATGCGGAACGCATCGTAATGACGATTAGCTGGCGGAAAAGTTACTCCCCTTTGCCTGACAGAAGATAGGTGAAAAGATGATCTTGGTCAAATAATTATCGCTGCTTTACTCCGCGTTTCCCGGTGCGGCGGCGTCGGCAGGAAACACGACGCCGGTTTGGCGGCGAATTTCCGTCAGCAGCCTGGAGACGGTGCGCGATCGCGCCAGTTCCGCATGGTTGATGTCGTTATCGCTTACCAGCGTGGCAAAGACTTCCGCTTCGTACAGCATGCTGTTGATATGCTGCGGCTGGCTGAGATCCAACTGTTTCCCTTCACGCGGAATGAATTTCACGTTATGGCATTCGGAGACTTTTTCAATCACCAGCGAACCGTCTTCCCCCTGAATTTCACTGGGTATCGCGGAGTGGCTGACTTTGGAATGGATGATGGTGACATCGAAATCGCCGTAATTCAGGATGACGCTGCCATGTGCGTCGACCCCGCTTTCCAATAGCGTCGCGCTGGCCTGCGTGGTGCACGGTTCGCCCCACAGCGCCACGGCGAAGGCTAAGCAGTAGTAGCCGATATCCATGATGGAACCGTTGGAGAATGCAGGATTAAACGTATTCGGGTTCTCGCCCGCCAGATAGCGTGGGTAGCGTGAAGAATACTGGCAGTAATTCAGCACCACTTTACGCAATCTGCCAACTTTCGGCAGCGCCTGCTGTATCACGCTAAAATTGGGCAGGCTGGCAGTTTTGAACGCTTCAAAGAGCACGACCTGATTTTCTCTGGCGCAAGCGATCATCTGTTCAACTTCATAGCGGTTGGAAGCCAGCGGCTTTTCACAAATGACGTGCTTACCGTGGCTCAGGAAGAGCAGTGCCTGTTCGCAGTGCAGCGCGTTAGGGCTGGCCAGATACACGGCGTCGATAAGGTCGGATTTCGCCATGGCTTCCAGTGAATCAAAGAGCGTATCCACCATGTAGTCGGCCTGAAACGGCTGCGCTTTTTCTGCCGTGCGCGAATAGATGGCGGTGAGCTTCAGCTTGCCGGTTTCGTGGGCGGCATCAACAAACTGACGGGTGATCCAACTGGTTCCTACAATAGCGAAGCGAATCATAAGCGTTTGGTATCCTGAAGGCATGGGTAATGACTATGGAGATTATCACGGTGAAATGACAAGGCAACGTCAATCATTTCCCGTTCCGGCAGAGAAAAGCATTTACTGACGGGCTATTTTAAGGGATAAACAGCGCAAATTTTATGATGCAGGAGAGGCCAATGAGCCAACTCGAATTGGAAACGTGCAACCTGACGTTGGTGCGTTACCCTCAGGTCGCTGAAAATTCGGCGCTACAGGCGTGGGATGCCGCAGATGAATACCTGCTGCGTGAGCTGGCCACGATGGAAATCGCGCCGGGCCCGCGTCTGATTTTCAATGATACGTTTGGTGCGCTGGCCTGCGGCTTGCAGGCGCAGTCGCCGGTCAGTATCAGCGACTCTTACCTGAGCCAACTGGCAACGCGGCACAATCTGGAACTGAACGGTTATGATGCCGATGCGGTAACGCTGTTGGATAGCATGGCGGATCTACCCGATGCGCCCGCGCTGGTGGTGATAAGGATCCCCAAAACGATCGCGCTGCTGGAGCACCAGTTGAGAATGTTGCGTAAGGTCGTCACGCCGCAAACACGCATCATTGCCGGAGCGAAGGCTCGGGATATTCACACCTCTACATTGCAACTGTTTGAACGCGTGATGGGGCCGACGAAAACCTCGCTGGCCTGGAAAAAGGCGCGTCTGGTTCACTGTGAGTGGGCGGAGTTAAAAGTCAGTGAGCAGTCACTCACTACCGAATGGGAACTGGATGGTTACGGCTATCGTATTCAAAACCAGGCTAACGTGTATTCGCGTAATGGGCTGGATATCGGCGCACGTTTCTTTATGCAGCATTTGCCGGAACAGATCGACGGTAAGATCATCGATCTCGGTTGTGGCAACGGCGTCATTGGGCTGGCAGCGCTGAAAGCTAACCCGGAGGCCACCGTCGGCTTCTTTGATGAATCCTACATGGCGGTAGCCTCAAGCCAGATGAACGTTGAGGTTAACTGCCCGCAGGATGTTGAGCGCTGTAGCTTTGTGGTGAACCACGGATTGGCTCGCGTTAAGCGTGATACGTTGCAGGCGGTCTTGTGTAATCCGCCATTCCACCAGCAACAGGCCGTGACGGATGAAATCGCCTGGCAGATGTTTATGGATGCCCGTCGCTGCCTTCAGGTTGGCGGAGAACTGCGCATTGTGGGGAATCGCCATCTGGATTATTTCCACAAGCTGAAGCGTCTGTTCGGCAACTGTGAAACCGTCGCCAGCAACACGAAGTTCGTCATACTGCGTGCGGTGAAAACGGGGTCGTCCCGCTAACCCCCTCGCCTAAATTATAGCGTTAACGCCAGCCGGGTAGCCTGATCAATCGCCCGGCGTGCGTCTAATTCTTGTGCCACATCGGCACCGCCAATCAGGTGAACGTGACATCCGGCCGCCAATAAGGGGTCGTACAGTTTGCGGTTGGGTTCCTGACCGGCGCAGATAATGATGTTATCCACTGGCAGACAGCGCATTTGCTGGTCGTGGATAATGTGCAGCCCCTCATCATCAATATGGTGATATTCCACGCCGCCCAGCAGCGTGACGCCGTGGCGCAGCAGTGTGGTGCGGTGTATCCAACCCGTCGTTTTCCCTAAATTTTCACCGGGCTTGCCGGTCTTCCGCTGTAATAACGTAATGTCTCGCTGGTGGGGAAGCCCACCCGGCTGATGAGGCAGCAGGCCACCTCGGTGCTGCAACTGCGTATCAATGCCCCATTCCGCATAAAAGTTAGCGTTTCCCGCTTGAGAAGGCTGGGGATTAAGACGATGGTTCTTGCTAAGAAGACTATTATCGTTAAGAAGATAGTGCGCGGTATCAAAACCGATGCCGCCAGCGCCGATAATGGCGACCCGCTTGCCGACGGGTTTTTTGTCGCGTAGCACGTCCAGATAGCTCAGCACGCTAGGGTGATCGATACCTGCAATCGCGGGAATACGCGGCACGATGCCACAGGCCAGAATCACGTCATCAAAACTGAGTAAATCGGTGGGGGTCGCCTGCGTGCTCAGGCGAAGCGTGACGCCGAGCAGTTCGAGCTGTCGACGGTAGTAGCGTAACGTTTCATAAAATTCGGCTTTGCCGGGGATCTGTTTGGCAATATTGAACTGTCCGCCTATATAGGAAGAAGATTCAAACAGCGTAACCTGATGGCCACGTGCGGCAGCGTTGACGGCAAAGGCCATGCCAGCAGGCCCAGCGCCGACCACCGCAAAGCGTTTACCGACCCTGGCGGGCTGGATAGGCAGCTCGGTTTCGTGACAGGCACGTGGGTTGACCAGACAGGATGTGACCTTTCCGGCAAAAATCTGATCGAGGCAGGCCTGATTGCAGCCGATGCAGGTATTGATTTCATCGCTGCGCCCCGACTGCGCTTTTGCCACCAGATCGGCATCGGCGAGAAAAGGGCGGGCCATCGACACCATGTCGGCACAGCCTTCGGCCAGCAGTTGTTCTGCCACGCCGGGATCGTTGATGCGGTTGGTGGTAATCAGTGGGATGCGGACTTTCCCCATCAGCTTCTGCGTGACCCAGCCGAATGCGCCGCGCGGCACCAGCGTGGCGATAGTTGGAATACGTGCTTCATGCCAGCCGATGCCGGTATTTATGAGGGTAGCGCCAGCCTGCTCAACTGCCTGCGCCAACTGCACAATTTCTTGCCAGCTTGAGCCTTCTTCTATCAGGTCAAGCATGGATAAACGGTAAATCAGGATGAAGTCCGGCCCCGTTCGTTCCCGCACGGCGCGAACAATCTCAAGCGCAAAGCGGCTGCGGCGTTGAAAATCACCGCCCCATTCGTCATCGCGATGGTTGGTGTGTGTGACCAGGAACTGATTAATCAGGTAGCCTTCCGACCCCATAATTTCCACACCATCGTAGCCCGCCTGCTTCGCCAGCGCCGCGCAACGGGCAAAATCATCGATGGTTTGCACAATATCCTGCGTACTCATTTCCCGTGGTGCAAAGCGGTTAATCGGTGCCTGAATCGCCGATGGCGCGACCAGATCGGGCTGATAGCTGTAGCGTCCGGCGTGGAGAATTTGCAGCGCAATTTTCCCGCCCGCTTCATGTACGGCCTGCGTCAACACCTGATGATGTGCGAGCTGCGCCTCGTCATGCAGGGTCGCACCGCCTTTGGCAACAGCACCTTTGGCGTTTGGCGCGATACCGCCTGTAACAATCAGGCCAACGCCGCCCTGCGCCCGTTCGCGGTAAAATGCCGCCAGCCTTTCGGTGCCGTCCGGGTGTTCTTCCAGACCGGTATGCATGGATCCCATCACCACGCGGTTCTTTAACGTCGTGAAACCAAGATCGAGCGGGGAAAGCAGCGTGGGGTAGGCAGTCATTGCACTCTCCGGTGAAGTTAACTGGTCTGATGAGTCATGGTGTTCAATCTAGCTGTAATTGAGAGAGTTGTGAAATTTATGTTTATTTATTGTGATTGATGTCATTGCGAATCGTAGGGGGAAGCGCGTGCAGGCAAGGGATCGTGTGCCGGAGTGTTTGTTGTCGGGGGCGTGTGACATTATAATCCGCGGGTTTATCGGGCAAAGGTACTGTTATGCGGGTGGAAGAGTTGGAATATCGTCTGGATAGCGCACTCCGTGCGTTAGAGCAAAGCGTTCAGCGTCAGCAGCAGACGTGGCGGCAGGAACATCAGTCCCTCCAGCAGCAGTTGCTTCAGGCGAAAGAGCGTGATGCTTACCTTTGTACGCAGATTGAACGGCTCTCTGCGCAGTTGAGTGCGATGGACAGTTCGCCGGAGCGAAATCCGCTGCTTCAGAAAATGAAGGTCATTCATGCCCACCTTGATGCACTGGCACAAGAAGCCAGCGCGTTTAGACGTTCACTGCGGTAACCGCTCCGCTGGTATTTTTTAGCCATATCGTGCCGCCGTGTTAATACGATATGTCGTACACCCTATTTCGTTAACGTAATACTTCCGCTTCCTTACACAATTCCTCCTCATTCTCCATAATTGCCGCAAATGTGGAGCCGACGCTTGCAGATATTTACCCTTGCTCTAATTAACTGAAGGTGTCGAGCCTATACTTTCTCTCGTAGCGCGGCAGCCGCCGTCGATAAGTCAATTCAGAGAGAGGAATGAAATATGCGTAAACTCACTGCAATGCTGGTTGCTTCTTCTTTGGCATTGGGCGCGGCAGGTATCGCGCATGCTAATGAAGCGCCGAAAGGTCCTGGCCCGGAACACAAGATGATGATGAAAGAGGGTCGGGAGCATCGTGGCATGATGGGGCCGGATGCGATGTTTAAGGAGCTGAATTTGACGGAAGCGCAGAAGCAGCAAATTAAAGACATCATGAAAGAGTCCCGCGAGAAAATGCACAAAGCGATGCAAGACGATCGTCGTGACATGCATAACCTGGTTGCATCAGATACCTTTGATGCTGCAAAAGCACAGGCACAGCTGGATAAAGCCGACGCGGCACACAAGGCCAGAATGCTTAACGGACTGGAAACCAAGAACAAGATTTACAACGTTCTGACGCCAGAACAGAAGAAACAGTACAACGACAGCTTTGAAAAACGCCTGACTCAACCGCCAAAAGCTGACGGCAAGCCTGTTCCTGCGGAATAACGTGTTATTTCATGAATCCGTGCGATATCTGAAATAGCTAAGCAGTAAGACCATCGGATTGACGTATTACCTCATCGGTAATGCTTCGATCCGGTGGTTTTTTTATTTATTTTTCCCTTTACCATCGTGCCGTGAGTCGGGAAATGATTAATGCTATCCTCTCGCGGAGAAAACAGGCGGGGCCATCGGACATTGGACAGCGGGCGGTAAAGGACAGATGAATAACGATTTGACGTTAAAAACCATAAAATTCATGCCGTTTCTGTTCTTGACCACCCTCATCGTGAGCTGTCTGGGATTTCGGTTCCGGGTGTTGGATGAGCTGTCGCTGTTTTGGCCCGCCAATATTCTGGTTTTTTGCCTCATGATTAGTTTCAGAGCCAGAAAAGGGACGATCAACGGTAAAACTCTGTCTATCTGTACCGGTTTTTTGGTGAGTTATGCGGCGATGCTGTCGGCAGCGCTACTGATGGACAATAACTCTCCGTTAAAAACCAAGGTGTTGCTATGTTTGTGCAATATGGTCTTTGTGGTGACGGCCTGGTGCGCCTTTTGCCTGATGTGTCGGCTTAGCGGGAAATGGTCGACATTTGAAAAATTCAGCAAATATTACGTTTATATTATTTTCGCAGCGACGTTTGTCGGCGCGTTCTCATCCGGCGTGGCGTATGGGTTTTATGCGTATGTTTACGATACAGGGAACCGCTATGACGAGTTTATGGACTGGTTCAGTGAGCAATTGGGAACCGGTATTATCCTCGCGTTTTTTTTCCTGAAAAGTAAGGATATCCTGCGAGCGCTGCGGAATATTCCGCTCTGCCCGAAGCGCATCGGAGAGAATATCTTCCCCTTTCTGGTCTTTATTATTTTCTTATTGGTGAGCTTATTTTTTCTGGATGCCAGCCTGATTACGCTGTCTGTTATTCCGCTCACGCTGTGTGCATTCAATTACTCTTTCCCGATCATGTCGCTGCTCTGTGCGATTACGGGCGTAATACTGAATTATCTCTATATTAATCAGGTCGGTATACTCATCAATTCAAATTCTGAAGCGTACATTAACTCGTTTCTGACCACGGCGCGGCTGAATATTGCGATGCTCATTATGGCGATGTTAAGCGTCTCTCATTTTGTCTCGATGAACCGACGGCTGATTAAAATTATCGAAAGTAACAGCCTGAAAGATGCGCTCACGAATACTTTCAACCGTCGGGCGTTTCTCAGTATGTTGAACGGGAGGCAGAGCGCGCTGGCGTATAAGAAAAAGCGCCCGTTAACGCTGCTATTTCTGGATATCGATTATTTTAAACAGGTTAACGATACCTACGGCCATGCCTGCGGCGATGAATTAATTGCCAGCTTTGCCCGTATGCTGAGCACCGCCATTCGGCCGAGCGACATTCTTTGCCGCTGGGGTGGGGAAGAGTTCGTTATTGTGGCGTATGACCTGACGGCTGAGCAATCCGAAGCGATGGCCGAAGCGCTGCGGCATCTTACGGAATCCACGGCGTTGATGTTGTCCGATGGGCGGGAAATCCATTTTACGACCAGCATTGGTGTTGCCATGTTTGCCCAGTATGGGGGGGGCAATATTTACGATGCTATCGGGCTGGCGGACGAGCAGTTGTACAAAGCGAAAGCGCAGGGGCGTAATCGTGTTTGTCTGCGTCTGGTCGAGGAAGCCTGAATCTTCCCTTGACCTTCCCCTTACTGGAACGTCTACCCTCAAAAAGTCCTGTGACTGATTGAGAGGTTGTGATGAAGAAAGTCCATTTGTTATTAGCGGCGACCTTGCTGGTTCCGGTTCTCTCGTTTGCCGCCGACAGCGCGCATAGCGGCCATGGTTCAGCGAAAGAGGCGTCGTCCTCCCAACAGGCGTATATGCAAGGGATGGATGCGATGCATACCGAGATGATGGAAGGGTTGCAATCCAGCGACCCTGATATTGCCTTTGCCAAAGGGATGATTGCGCATCACCGCGGTGCGATTGATATGGCGAAGACGGAATTGCAATACGGTAAAGACCCGGAATTGCGGAAGCTGGCGGAAGAGATTATTAAAGCTCAGCAGCCGGAGATCGACCAGATGGAAGCCTGGCTGAAGAAGCAGGGCAAGCAGTAAATGTGCCGATGGCGCCTCTCTTGAGAAGCGCCATCCCGTTTTTACGCTGCCGTAGGTAGGGCGACTTCGCCAGATTGGTAAAAATTTAGTGACTGTTTTCACAGAATAAAACGTAGAGATAGCTTTCTCCGCGTGAACTTGTTAGAAAACAGGAAAGGACGTCACCAGAAGTTTCTGGGCGAGACCTGGATAAAGCAGCGTATACAGCACGCTGTTTTATCCAGGTTTTTTTTTGCTTATTTTCCAGCTGGCCAGCGGACAACAAGCGGGATGACGTGTATTAGGCAGTTGCAGCCATTGACGAAACGGGAAGTCATTATGAATAGCAAAGTGCTCGCTGAAAATATTCTGAGGTTGGTCGGAGGGGAGACAAACGTTTCTACTCTGGTGCATTGTGCAACACGCTTGCGCTTTAAGATTGTTGATCACGGTAAGGTGGATGTGGCTGCGCTTGAGGCGCTGGAAGGCGTCATTACGGTTATCAACGCATCAGGGCAATTGCAGGTGGTGATCGGGAACCGGGTGCCGGAGGTTTATCGCGCTTTTGGTTCGATCTCCAAACTGCTGGAAGACGGCGACGGAAAACGCCAGACGACTGAAAGCGAGCAATCGACCTCTGCCATGGGACGATTGATCGATCTGGTCGCCGGGATCTTTACCCCATTGCTGGGGGCGATGGCGGCGGCGGGGGTGCTGAAAGGGGCGCTGGCTATCGTCCTGGCGCTCGGGTGGCTGAATACCAAAGAAAGTACTTATGTCATCTTGCATGCGGCATCCGACAGCCTGTTCTATTTTTTGCCGATGCTGTTGGCGATTACCGCTGCGCGTAAATTCGAAACCAATATTTTTGTGGCGGTGTCGATTGCCGGTGCGCTGGTTTACCCGACGATTCAGGGGTTATTTGATGCCGGTCAGCCCGTGACGTTCTTCGGCCTGCCTGTGGTGATGATGAAATACACCGCCTCGGTGATTCCGATTATCTTCAGCGTGTGGCTGATGTCGTATATCGAGCGTTTCCTGAATCGCCATATTCACGAAAGTGTGCGCAATATCCTGACGCCGTTCTTCCTGCTGGTGCTGATGGTGCCGCTAACGCTGATGACCATCGGGCCGATTGGTATCTCAGCCAGTAAGCTCATTGCGTCGGTATTCGTCAGTATCTATGAATTCAACCCGATTATTGCGGGCGCGCTGATGGCGGCGTCATGGCAGGTCTTAGTGATATTTGGCGTCCACTGGGGCTTTGTGACCGTGTTCATCAACGATCTCTCCGTCATGGGGCACAGCTACCTTAAAGCTGCCTCCAGCCCGTCGGTCTTTGCCCAGTCTGGCGCGCTGCTAGGCGTGATGGTGCGCACCAAAGATAAAAAGCTCAAAGCGTTGGCAGGCAGTACCTTTATCGCGTCGCTGTTTGGTATCACGGAACCCGGTGTTTATGGGGTTACGCTGAAGCTGAAGAAACCGTTTATTTGCGCGGTGATCGCTGCTGCCATCGGGGGCGCTATCGTCGGCTATGCGAAAAGCTCGGCGGTTTCTATGGGGATGCCTGGGTTACTGACGTTGCCGATTTTCTACGGCGAAGGCTTTGTCGGGTTCCTCATCGGCTGTGCGATTGCTTTCGTGGCAAGTTTTGTTCTGACGGTTATCGTTGGCTTTGATGAGCCGACGCAGCCTGTTGAGAACGCGCCAGCGCCCACGCGCTCACCTTCTACCTCGACACCTGCTGCACCAGTATCACACCAGAACGCTAATGCTGTGCCACCTGCCCAGCCGCTAAAAGACGCGCCGGCGACGGCTGAACAGCTGGGAGCGCCGGTAAAAGGCGAACTGATCTTGCTGGAAGACGTGGACGATAAGGTGTTCTCATCCGGCGTTGTGGGGCAAGGCGTTGCCATTCTGCCGGAGGAAGGTCGCATCTATTCACCGGTGGACGGCGTTATTGCCAGCACGTTCACCAGCGGCCATGCCGTCGGTATTCTTTCGCAGAACGGTGCGGAGATTCTGATTCATGTCGGTATCAATACGGTGCAGCTGGAAGGTCAGCACTATCAGATGCACGTTGCAGAAGGTGACAAGGTGAAAAAAGGCCAACTGCTGTTGGAGTTCGATCTGGAAGCGATCAAGAGTGCCGGCTACGACACGGTGACGCCGGTGGTGGTAACGAATGCGGATGAATACCACATCTTTAGTCCGGGCACCACACGTCAGTTGATGGTAGGGGATACGATTATCGCGCTGGCGTAATACACGTAATCAGACGGCGCTGTGTGAACACGCCGTCTGATTTTCTCTATCATCTTATGTTCTATAGCGTTACAGCGATTTTCCGTTGCTGTTAATCACATCCTGATACCAGTAGAAGCTGTCTTTGCGCCGACGCTCCAGTGTGCCTTTACCGTCATCATCGCGATCCACATGAATAAAGCCGTAGCGTTTTGACATCTGTGCCGTTCCCGCGCTGACCAGATCGATCGGCCCCCAACTGGTGTAGCCCAGCAGCTCGACGCCATCGTCGATAGCTTCACGCACCTGAATGAGATGGCGACGCAGGTAATCAATACGGTAGCTGTCGTGAATGCTGCCATCTTCTTCCACCACATCGCGTGCGCCTAACCCGTTTTCCACGATGAACAGCGGTTTCTGATAGCGGTCATACAGTTCGTTCAGCAGGAAGCGCAGGCCTTCGGGGTCAATCTGCCAGCCCCATTCGGAGGCCTCAAGGTGCGGGTTAGGAATCAGGCGGATGATATTGCCGCGTGAGGACTGATATTTCTCTGGCTCGAAGGTCGCGCAGCCGCTCATGTAATAGCTGAAGGAGACAAAGTCTACGGTGTGGCTCAGATCGTCTTTGTCCTGCGCGGTAATGGTGAGTTCGACGCCATTTTCCCGGAAATAGCGCTGGATCCAGGCCGGATAGGTGCCGCGTACCTGCACATCACCGAAGAACAGCCATTCACGGTTCTTGTTCTGTGCTTCCAGCACATCTTTCGGATGGCAGGTCATGGGGTAGCGTACCGCGCCCAATAGCATGTTGCCGATTTTTGCATCCGGGATAAGGTCATGACAGGCTTTCACCGCGCGTGCGCTGGCAACCAGCTGGTGGTGAATAGCCTGATAAATTTCCTGCTTCGAGGGTTCTCCGTCCAGCCCGATGCCCGTAAAGGGCGAATGCAGCGCCATGTTGATTTCATTGAAGGTCAGCCAGTATTTCACCTTGTCTTTGTAGCGGCTGAAAACGGTACGGGCATACTTCTCAAAATGGTCGATGACGGCACGGTTGCCCCAGCCCCCCAGTTTTTTCACCATACCGTAAGGCATTTCATAATGCGACAGCGTAATTAGCGGCTGAATCTGGTGCTTTGCCATTTCATCGAACAGACGATCGTAGAAGGCCAAACCGGCTTCGCAGGGCTCTGCTTCATCCCCTTCGGGGTAAATGCGCGTCCAGGCGATTGAAGTGCGCAACACCTTGAACCCCATTTCGGCAAACAGCTGAATATCCTGCGGGTATTGATGATAAAAATCGATGGCCCGATCTTTGATGCAGCTAATGCTCTCATCGCGTTCCGTCACTG
The DNA here is from genome assembly GCF_033898505.1 of Pectobacterium carotovorum. Lineage (NCBI taxonomy): Bacteria > Pseudomonadati > Pseudomonadota > Gammaproteobacteria > Enterobacterales > Pectobacteriaceae > Pectobacterium > Pectobacterium carotovorum. The sequence goes on from NZ_JAXAFK010000002.1 coordinate 338,965, forward strand.
GACCATGTACGCCCTTTAGCTGAAGATCGGAGGTGGATACGCCTTTACCGTCTTCATTCCATGCGCCTTCAACCTGGTTTGCTGCAACTGAACCGCCCCATAAAAATCCGTCGGGGAATGCTTTCATGGTATTTCTCCTCATCGTTTTCTACATCATTACGCTGCGCCGACCTGTGGCTCCGCGCTGGGAACCGCCGAATGACAGGCAAAAAAAAACTTGGGCAGAAGAGAGTATTACTACTCACCTCTGCCCAAGTCTCGCCCGCCATTGGCGGTAACGTCTTATCAGGACACTATACAATCCTGAATTTCTGCGGCAATGCCCCCGTCTGGTTATGTGACTCCGGTCACGACATCTCTGCTGGCATCACGGTGGCACAGAGAGGAATACCTTGCTGGAGAAGAGTGGGTATGCTCTGGTGCTATCGTTATGTATAAAAAAACATAACGAATGTGAGACAATGCGGCCGATGCCTGACGTCATATAAGGAGAAAAATACCGTGCATCTGTATATGTTTTACCTGGGAGGGAACGCGGGAAAGTCCAATATCGAAGTTCACGATATCCAGTTTGTGGCGGCTGAGAAGCCAGAGGATGCGTGGCCCGCGCTTCGGGAAGCGTGGTTTGGCGACCCTGATAAAGTGCATATTGATGGATATGCGCGCGTGACATGGGCTGATGGTTATACCGTTACCCTTTCGGATACGCGACCCGCGGATGACAATCGGCTCTTTTTTGTCAATGCCGGCGCTTACCATCCGTCAACGCTGGCGGAGCTGCATGCGTTCGATTTATTTGTAGCGAAGAGCGCGCAAGAAGCAAAATCGAAAGGATTGGCATCACTCCTCAATGGTGCGCTGCATCAGCATAAAGACAACCTTAAAGATGTTGACGACTGCCTGTTGCTTGAAAAAATCGGCGGTCTGTATATCCATCTGACACCTTGTGCATCCGGCACCCCCTTCACACCGGAATGGCAGGGCTACCAGCCGATCGGTCGCTGATTTATCCTGCTCCCCCGCAGTAAGCCGGTAAACCATGTTCATGGCGTACCGGTTCTTCTTCACCGCCGAGCCATCGCCTGACGGCGGATGAACCAGAAATGCACGGCTGCCCTCTTAACCTGCACCACCGTGATGCAGGCGGCCGCATGGATCTCGATCATTTTCCGCTCCCCCTCGCTATATCTGGTGATACACAGCGGTGGCATGCAATTTGCTTCTTAAGCTCATAGCAATTCCGCAGGCTTACCTCAACGGTGAGTGAAGTCTCGGTCAGGACAACGGCGTCCACATCATCATGCTTTTCGCATTACGGCGAGAGCAGGGGGATGTGGACGTTTTTTTATGTCTGGATTCGCCCGTTGCAGCACTGCTTTCGCGGGGCTGTGACACGGCGATCCGATGGGAGCCCATCATGAATGCCAAATCCTCAACGTGTGTGAAGAGCGTCTGTCCCTACTGTGGGGTCGGTTGCGGTGTGGTGATGGAGGTAAAAGACAATCGCGTGATCAAGGTATCAGGCGATAAGACGCACCCCACCAACTTCGGGCGACTGTGCACAAAGGGAAATACGAGTGGTCAGGCGCTTGCCGAATCAGGGCGGCTGGAACATGCCTACCTGCGGATGGATCGTCAGCACGAATCCGTCAGGGTTGATGTGAATAAGGCGATCAAGGAAACCGCACGACGGTTACGGACGATCATTGATACCCACGGCCCTGACGCCGTGTCGCTTTATGTCTCCGGTCAGATGTCGCTGGAGTCTCAATATCTGGCCAATAAGCTTGCCAAGGGCTTTATCGGTACCAATAACATTGAGTCAAACTCACGCCTTTGTATGGCGAGTGCGGGGAGCGGCTACAAGCTCTCTCTGGGAGCGGATGGGCCGCCGGGTTCCTATCAGGACTTTGAACATGCCGATGTCTTTTTTGTCATCGGCGCGAACATGGCCGACTGCCACCCGATCCTTTTCCTGCGGATGATGGATCGCGTTAAAGCAGGGGCTAAGCTCATCGTGGTTGACCCACGCCGCAATGCCACGGCAGACAAAGCGAACCTGTTCCTGCACATCAAGCCCGGCACGGATTTAGCCTTGCTCAATGGCCTGCTCTATCTGCTTGTTCAGAACGGGCACACCGATCCTGCGTTTATCGCCGAGTTCACCGAAGGGTGGGAAGCGATGCCCGCGTTCCTGGACGACTATCGCCCGGATACGGTGGCGGAGATAACCGGGTTGCCAGAAGCCGACATCCGCAAGGCGGCGGAATGGATTGGCAGCGCGTCGGCGTGGATGAGTTGCTGGACGATGGGGCTTAACCAAAGCACGCATGGCACCTGGAATACCAATGCGATCTGCAACCTGCATTTAGCCACGGGGGCAATTTGCCGCCTCGGCAGCGGCCCGTTTTCTCTGACGGGACAGCCCAATGCGATGGGCGGACGCGAAATGGGCTACATGGGGATGGGGTTACCGGGGCAGCGCTCGGTATTGGTAGAAAAGGATCGCGCTGCTATTGAAACCCTCTGGAACGTCCCTGCTGGTACCTTACGCACGGATCTCGGCGGCGGCACCGTCGCCATGTTTGAAGACATGATGGCGGGCAAGATCAAAGCGTGCTGGATCATCTGTACGAATCCGGTGGCTACGGTTCCCAACCGCAAGAATGTGATCGCGGGGCTGCAAGCGGCTGAGCTAGTCATCACACAAGATGCGTTTCTCGATACCGAGACCAACCGCTATGCCGATATCCTGCTGCCCGGCGCACTGTGGGCTGAGGCTGAAGGCGTGATGATTAACTCCGAGCGAAATTTGACGCTGATGCAAAAGGCCGTTGAACCGCCCGGTGAGGCGATGGCAGATTGGCAAATCATCGCCAGCGTCGCCTGCGAGATGGGCTATGAGCAAGGGTTTAGCTACGGTTCGGCATCCGAGGTGTTTCAAGAAATCAAACAGTTCTGGAACCCGAAGACGGGATACGACATTCGTGGCGCCAGCTATGAACGCTTACGGAAGTCTCCTTTGCAGTGGCCTTGTCCCCCTGATGATAACCAAGACCGTCACCCCATTCGCTACCTCAATGACGGCGTGAGCCAGACGCGTAAAGACCTGCCGGACGGCACGCGGCCGCGGCTTGTTTTTGCGACTGAAAGCGGTAAAGGAATATTCCTCCCCCGACCGCATATGTCGCCCGCCGAAATGCCGGATGATGACTTTCAGTTTGTGCTGAATACCGGCCGCTTGCAGCACCAGTGGCACACGATGACGAAAACCGGAAAAATTCCGACGCTCAACAAGCTCAATCCAGGGCCTTTTATCGAAGTGCATCCCGAAGATGCCAGTGCACTTGGCATTCAGGATAAGGATCGGGTGGAAGTCCGCTCACGCCGGGGGCGTGCGGTGCTCCCTGCCGTTGTCACCGATCGCGTGCGTCCCGGAAACTGTTTTGCGCCTTTCCACTGGAATGATGTCTTTGGTGACGATTTGGCGATTAACGCGGTCACCAGCGATGCCATTGATCCTATTTCCCAGCAGCCTGAATTCAAGTTTTGCGCCGTAGCACTGGCTCGGATCGCTGAACCATCAGCGCGTATTTCCCCGACGCGGGAGAGCGATGCGGCCCCTGTGTTGGTATCAGACCCGGCCGAGGCGGGTACGCCGAACAACGACATCAAGGAGCTCGACATGAAACACATTGATGCGCTGGCCACGCTACTTGGCCTGGATGCTCCTCCGGCGCTGACGCTGAGCGCGCACGAACAGCATTATCTGCAAGGGTATATCGCCGCGTTGCGTACCGATGCATCACGGCTGGCTGGTGGCGTACCTGTGTTGCCTGCCACGGCGCCATTGGAACCCTCCAGACGTCTGATGCTCGACGGCATGCTGGCAGGGCTTTTTGCTCGTACCTGGGTGCCTGATGGCGGTGGAGCTTCTCTGCCTGCGATGTCTCCTGCCGCGTCTGCGGCTACTGCATCATCACCATCGCCCATTTGGGTTTTATGGGCATCGTCGACCGGCAATGCTGAGAGTTTTGCGGCACTGTGCGCTGAACGCCTGAAAGCCGAGGGGCATACTGTGACGCTGTCTGAGATGGACAGTGTCAAGATTGCCGATTTGCCTGCAACGTCGCGAGTACTCTTTATCGCCAGCACCTTTGGCGACGGCGACCCTCCCGACAATGGCATGAATTTCTGGGCGGCATTGCAGGCGGAGGCGGCGCCCAGTCTGACGGAAATGGCGTTTGCTGTGCTGGCATTGGGTGATTCAAACTACGATCAGTTTTGCGGTTTTGGCCGTCGGCTTGATGCACGGCTGGAGGCACTGGGCGCGAAGCGTCTGTCTGCGCGAATCGACTGCGAACCTGACTATCAGGAGGCAGCGAAAATTTGGCTGGACAGCATGGTCAACGCGCTTGCAGGAGCACATGCGCCAGCGGCGAATCGGGCGGTTACCGCTGTAGCGGCAACAGTCGCTGACGAGGATGACGCGGACGCGCCAGCGCTTACGGCGGCACCCGCTCCCATTTTCAGCAGGAATGCGCCTTTGCCGGCTCGTCTTGTCCTCAACCAGCGGCTTAATGCGCCGGGAGCGGAAAAAGAAACCCGGCAATTCGCCTTTGATATTTCAGACAGCAATGTGAGCTACGAAGCGGGTGATGCGCTCGGCATCTGGCCGACGAACAGCCCTGAGCTGGTGAGCGAGATGCTCTCAGCACTCAAGCTTTCGCCTGCTACCGTGGTGACCGTCAAGGATAAAGGCGACATGACGCTGTCTGAGGCGTTATCCCAGCATGTCGAGATTGCCCGTATCACGCCGGAGTTTTTGCAGTTTGTGAGTCAACGCTCGGGTCATGAGGCACTGGCCGACCTGCTGAAAGAGGAACGTAAGGAAGAACTCAAACAGTGGCTGTGGGGACGGCAGATTATCGATGTGCTGCAGGCGTTTCCGATTCAGGTTCAGGCTGACGAATTGCTAACCGTGCTCAAGCGCATTCAGCCGCGCTTATACTCGATTTCGTCCAGCCCAAAAGTCACCCCGCATCAGATCCACCTGACCGTCTCGACGGTGCGCTATGAGCTTGAGGGTAAGCCGCGTGGCGGCGTGTGTTCAACCTTTCTGGCTGACCGCGCGGCAGAGTCGGTTGCGGTGCCTATCTTCATTCAAAAGTCAGCCCATTTTCGTACCCCGAAACACCCTGATACGCCAATCATCATGGTGGGGGCTGGCACGGGTATCGCACCTTTCCGGGCTTTTTTGCAAGAGCGCCGTGCGACAGGGGCACAAGGTAAAAACTGGCTGTTCTTCGGCGAACAGCGTGCCGAGACGGATTTCTACTATCGTGAGGAGTTGGAAATGTTACGGCGTGATGGTTATCTGCATCGGTTGGATACGGCTTTTTCGCGTGACCAACGTGAGAAAATTTATGTTCAGCACCGCATGTGTGAGCAGGGGGCTGAGCTATGGCGCTGGCTGGAGGAGGGGGCGCATTTCTACGTGTGTGGCGACGCCAGCCGCATGGCGAAAGATGTGGACTCGGCGCTCCGGCAGGTTGCGCAGCTGCATGGGGGCATGACCAGTGAGGACGCGGCAGCCTATATTGCCAAAATGGCGCAGGACAAACGCTATGTCCGCGATGTGTACTGATATAGACCTGGCTGCGTTAATGCGTGAACTGTGGATGTTCTAGTGATGCGGCGTTAGGGGTGCCCTAACGCCGTGGCTTCATGATGTTATTTGGCTTTCGCTTGCAGCGCGCTGACGACAGCTTCGCCCAGCGTTTTGGCGGATGCCGGGTTCTGACCGGTGATCAGTCGCCCGTCAACGACGACTCTATTTTCAAAGATTGGGGCCTCTTCGAATGTTGCGCCATCCTTTTTCAGCGCGGCTTCAAGTTCAAACGGGACAATCTTGTCGTAATGACGGAACGCTTCTTCTTCGGCGGTAAAGCCGGTGAGGTGACGGCCCTTAATCAACAGTTCACCATTGCTGAGTTTCACATTCAGCAAGCCTGCCGGACCGTGGCAAACGGCACTGATGATGTCGTTTTTCTCGTACATGGTACGCACGATGTTGATCAATTCAGGATTGTTGACGAAATCCCACATTGGCCCATGTCCGCCAACCAGCAGGATCGCGCTATATTTCGCAGGATCAACCTTTGCCAGTGGGATGGAATTAGCCAGTTTGTTGCGGTGTTCCGGGTTAGTCCAGAAATCCAGACTCGCCCGATCTTTGAGATCGAATCCGTCAAACGGAGGCATCCCACCTTTGGGACTGGCGATATCGTAAGACAGGCCGACTTTGTCGAACACGTCGACCGGATGGGTCAATTCAGGAAGCCAGAAGCCGCCAACGAGATCGGGGGTTTTTTTATCGAGACTGGAGACGACGATTAAGACCTTCTCTTCTTTCAGATTAGCCTGGGCGAAAACGGGGGAAGCTGCGGCAAACACAGCCATCGCGGCGATAAGACCAGCACAGCGCTTGATGATTGACATAAAAAACTCCTTTCAGCAGGTGGTTATGGTCGCCACTATATCCATGATAACGGGTTGAAAATAGACGGTAAAAAGGGAATGTATTGTTTAATAAATCGCTGTAATGCTTTTGTATTGATATGAGAAACTGTCGTAAAGTGCGTTTGACGCTCCCTGTATTGCATGACGATGAGGAACCCTGATGGGGCAATCCGATAGCTTTGATGGACTCTCCGAATTTCTGGCGATAGCGAAACGATTGAGCATTCGCAAAGCGGCGCTCGATCTCGGTAAGACGCCGGGATCGGTGAGTTTGTCGCTCCAGAGACTGGAACATCGTCTCGGTGTGCCCCTTTTCCACCGCACGACGCGCAAGATGGCATTGACGGAAGCGGGAGAAAATCTGCTGCTGAGAATCGGGCCTGCGGCACAGGCTATCGCGACAGGTTTTGAAGATGTGGCTCAATCGGCAAAAAAACCGTCGGGAACGTTGAAGCTGCTCGTAGAACGCCTGGCATTGCCCCATGTTATCGAGCCGCTCATCCCTGCATTTCGTCAGGCGTGGCCGAATTTGCATGTCGATATCACGGTGAGTAATCGTCACGATAACTTCGTCTCTGAAGGCTATGACGCCGGTATCATGATCGGTTCATACATCGAGCAGGATATGATCGCGATACGACTTTCCCCGCCCTTTAAGTGGGCGGTATTTGGATCGCCGGACTATTTTAAAACGCACGGCAAACCTAAAGTCACCCGCGACTTAATGCATCACGAATGCATTCGCTTTCGCCGTCCTGAGAAGGGCGATATTTACCGGTGGGAATTTATCGAAAATAAGGAAAGCGTCAGAATTGAGCCAACGGGTACGGTGACGGTGAACGATGGGGAACTGATGCGCAGCCTCGCGGTTCGGGGCGTCGGGTTAATTTACTCCTCCACCTTCCATACCTCACGTGAACTGGCAAACGGCACGCTGGAAGCGGCGTTACTTGATCTCTCGCCGGGCAACGACGGCCTCTTTCTGTATTTCTCCAGAGCTGCAAGGAACCAACCCAAACTGCGTGCGTTTATCGACGTGTGTTCGCAGGTCATTAAGACGTGAATGCGTTCTCTGAATCCTTGCGCTGTGCAAATAACTGGTAAAGCCCCCTTTATCAGAGGGCGAGCGTGCAATCACTTAATTTCAACGTTGACCTTATGCTCTTCCCACGTCGACTTATCGAAAGGCTGACCATAAATCAGTTTCAGCGTACCTTTGCCGGATGCTTTACCAATGAAATAAAAGGTCTGTTCACCGCCGCAGCCGACCATTCCCTCTTTGCACTCCTTCGACTGCTGGTAGCGACTGGAAACGAAAATCAGCTCACTGGGAAGGCTTTCCAGCATCCAACTGTATCCTGTTGTCGGATTGGCTTCGAGCGATAACCTGACCTCTTTGCCCGCTGTGCCGTCCAGATTTTTCGCGTTTTCCGCGGCATGGACGCCAGCAGAGACAAGCATCACCACGCCACTCAAAGCGCAGGTTAATATTTTATTCATGAGTCCCTCTCAGGTCGTTATGGTAAGTCACACCATTTTTTATAGTGTATAACCCTAAAAAAGAAAGTGATAACGGCATATTAGAAAAACAGCAGGCATGGCGAGCATCGCGTTTGTCGGGGAATGTTCAGTTGTGGCTAAAATATATAATTCATTGATTAATTTAATGGTTAGATAGAGTAAAAGTTGTTGCTGATGGTCATCTGGAGGTATAATTTTTATAATTTTTTTACACCTTATCCGGCTAAAATGCTTTGACAAGTTTTGCCGAACGTGAATTCATGTCTAATGACAACATCTAATCCGCATCTTTCACACCCAAAATATCGCCCTGACATTGACGGGTTAAGGGCTGTAGCCGTTCTATCCGTCGTTGCTTTTCACGCCTTTCCTGCCTGGATGAAAGGTGGTTTTATTGGTGTCGATATCTTTTTTGTTATCTCCGGTTTTTTGATTTCCACGATTATTTTTGAGAATTTAGACAAGGGAACCTTCAGCTTTTCCGAGTTCTATGCACGTCGTATCAAGCGGATATTTCCTGCTTTGCTACTCGTGCTATCGGCCTCTCTTATCTTTGGCTGGTTTGCTTTACTTGCGGATGAGTATAAGCAATTAGGCAAACATACCATGGCAGGGGTTGGCTTTGTTTCCAACCTCGTGCTCTGGGGCGAATCTGGCTATTTTGATAATGCCGCAGAAACTAAGCCGCTTTTGCACTTGTGGAGCTTAGGTATAGAGGAACAATTCTATTTTCTCTGGCCTTTGCTGTGTTGGGTGTTTTGGCGAATGAATTTTCGCCGAATTGCCTTGTTGCTTAGCTTTATTTTGGCCTCCTTTGTTCTGAATATTTACATGATAAGGAGTGATGGCGTCGCGACGTTTTACTCTCCATTAACGCGTTTCTGGGAGTTGTTGTTCGGTAGCTTGTTGGCGTTTATCGTTCTTTATCACAAGGGTTTTGTCGATAGATTTCAAAAAAATCAGTCTTTGATAAACGGTTTGTCACTCTTTGGTTTTTTGATCTTGGGTTTTGGCTTTTTATCCATCAATAAAAATGCATACTTTCCTGGTTTTTGGGCTCTGATTCCCGTTATTGGTGCGGTTCTAATCATTTTTGCCGGCCCTAATGCGATGCTCAATCGTTTGTTTTTGAGCAATAAGATAGTAGTTTGGTTTGGTTTAATCAGTTTCCCTTTGTACCTATGGCATTGGCCGTTATTGACCTTTTTGAGAATTGTAGAAAGAGGCACGCCAGATCGTTTTTTGCGATTAGCCGCTGTCTTTTTATCGATCTTATTGGCCTGGCTTACGTATAAATTTGTTGAGGGAAAAATAAGAAAATCAAAGGGATATAAATTTGTTGGTGCGTTGATTTGTCTCAGCATCGTGCTATTTTTATCCGGCTCTGCTGTTTTTTATAAAGATGGATTTGCAGAACGCAAGGCTGTGACAACGAGTGATTTTACCAAAGAGGTTCAGTATCAGTTTATGGGACCAATATGGGCCTATACAAAGAATGATACTTGCCTGTCTGAATACCCTTATAAAGATCAGAATAATCTAGCTTGGTGGTTCTGCATGAAGAGTGGAACTAAGCCGCCAACAATTCTTCTTTTGGGTAATAGCTACGCAAACCAGCTCTATCCTGGGTTCGCTAAAAATGAAAAATTGAAGCACCAGACTATCCTTTCGATAGGAACGTGTGGGGTTGGTTTTGATAACTCTGGTGACGATCCGAGAAGCCCTTGCTATGGCTCTAGGATAACCGATCAAGAAAAATTTATTGATGACATTATCAAGAGAACGCCATCCATAAAATTTGTTATTTTAGACGGTTTGTCACGACAGCCCTCTAGCGATGAGATTGCCAGAGTGATTCAACGCATCGACTTCCTTGAAAAACAGGGTGTTAAGGTCATTATTTTTACGCCACACATAAGACCGGGCTTCCATCCAAAGGCCTGCTTTAAATCGCCCCTTAAACAGCATCCAAAGGATTGCTTGGTTTCCTCTGATGTTCGGAGTTCTATTCTGAAAGATTTCAGCCCACTGCTCGTGGCGGTTAATAAAACCCACCCCGGCGTGCTTGTTTTTGAACAGAACGATGTATTCTGCGATAGAAAGGACGGTAAATGTTCTTATGTTAAGAATGGCCTTCCATTATATCGTGACGAGGGCCATACCTCAGAATATGCTTCACTGCTGCTTCAGGATTACTTTACTAAGTGGGCATCGAGTCATGTTCCAGAGATTCTCGACTCAGCGCCTGCTGATAATTAAGCGTGTGAGTGCAGCTGTTTAGCTTCGCACTTGTGTTGAGGTAGTCGACTTTTCAGCTGGTATTTTTCTAATACCAGCCCATTCAGAGATTCACGGAACGCTTGCTGGTATATTCATGCAGCAAGCGTTCCGTGGTTCATGTAGTTTTATTCGGTGTTCTGAGCGAGTAAAAATCCAGCCTTTCTGTCCGTTATTTCCGGTTAAATCCTTCAATAAAAGCATTCTGGCTTACCCGATTTGATAAACATCAAGCCACGCCATTGGCATGATAATGGCCGATATGGCTAATATCATGATGCGTTTCTCTCAATCGAGAGGCTGGTCAGTTGATGCGAGTGAGCAGGGGGGAAAGGGCTGTGATGGCATTTGCTAACCACTCGTCCCGCTTGAAATATCCCCGAAAAAACAAAGGAGCTGCGCTATTAACGCAACTCCTTGAATTTGGTGGCCCCTGCTGGACTTGAACCAGCGACCAAGCGATTATGAGTCGCCTGCTCTAACCACTGAGCTAAGGGGCCGAATGGGCGATGATTATACGGTAATGTGCGGGGGGAGGTCTATAGCCTATCTGCCGGGTGGTGGTTTTATACTCAAGATAGCTTGTTGTTATTCTTATCAGAATTTACGATGTCTGTAGTCAATGAAAGTAGGGAAAGACATGATTACCGATATTCTGGCCATGAATCTTCAGGTGGTTTTCTGCGGCATTAACCCCGGGCTGTCGACGGCCCATCACGGTTACCACTTCGCGAACCCCAGCAATCGCTTCTGGAAAGTGATTCATCAGGCGGGTTTTACCGAGCGGTTGCTGACGCCCGCCGAAGAACAGCATCTGCTGGACACCGGATGCGGCATCACCATGCTGGTGGAGCGCCCAACGGTTGAAGCTACTGAGCTGGGGCGAGACGAGCTGCTGCAAGGCGGCAATGCGATTCTCGAGAAGATGGAACGCTATCAACCGCGTGCGCTGGCCGTGCTGGGGAAGCAGGCGTTCAGTCAGGCGTTTGGTATCAAAAAGGTCTCATGGGGGCGTCAGGCGCTACGTATTGGCGAAACCCAGGTTTGGGTGCTGCCGAACCCAAGTGGGCTAAATCGTGCGACGCTGGAGTCGCTGGTGGCGTCATATCAGGAATTGCATCAGGCGTTGCAGGATAACGTATAAATTCAATCTGAGCGTTCTGACAGGCAAAAAATAACCCCGGCGGGCCGGGGTTATTTATCATGTAGTTATCTGAAGTGCGGATTAGCTGAGGAGTGAATTAATCATCCAGGAAGCTACGCAGCACTTCGGAACGGCTTGGGTGGCGCAGTTTACGCAGCGCTTTCGCTTCGATCTGACGGATACGTTCACGCGTAACGTCAAACTGTTTGCCCACTTCTTCCAGCGTATGGTCGGTGTTCATATCGATACCGAAACGCATGCGCAGGACTTTCGCTTCACGCGCGGTCAGGCCAGCCAGTACGTCGTGTGTCGCAGAACGCAGGCTTTCCGACGTCGCGGAATCCAGCGGCAGCTCCAGCGTCGTATCTTCAATGAAATCGCCCAAATGTGAATCTTCATCATCACCAATCGGGGTTTCCATTGAAATCGGCTCTTTCGCGATTTTCAGCACTTTACGGATCTTGTCTTCCGGCATCAGCATACGTTCAGCCAGCTCTTCCGGCGTTGGCTCACGACCCATTTCCTGCAACATCTGACGAGAGATACGGTTCAGTTTGTTGATCGTCTCAATCATGTGTACCGGAATACGGATGGTACGCGCCTGATCGGCGATAGAACGGGTGATCGCCTGACGGATCCACCAGGTTGCATAGGTCGAGAATTTGTAACCACGGCGATATTCAAACTTATCTACCGCTTTCATCAGACCGATGTTACCTTCCTGAATCAGGTCGAGGAACTGCAAACCACGGTTGGTGTATTTCTTCGCGATAGAAATAACCAGACGCAGGTTGGCTTCCACCATTTCTTTCTTGGCGCGACGCGCTTTCGCTTCACCAATCGACATACGGCGGTTGATGTCTTTAACCTGCTCGATCGTCAGGCCGGTTTCTTCTTCGATCTGTTGCAGTTTTTGCAGGCTGCGGGTGACGTCTTCTTCTACATCATTCAGCTTTTCAGACCACGGTTTGCCCATGGCGACGGCTGCTGCGAACCAGGTGCTGTTGGTTTCATTGCCGGTGAACATGGTGACGAAGTTTTTCTTCGGCATTTTGCACTGTTCAACACACAGTTTGATGATCAAACGTTCCTGAGTACGGACGCGATCCATCATGGAACGCATGCTGTTAACCAGGAAATCGAACTGTTTCGGCACCAGACGGAACTGTTTGAAGACTTCAGACAGGTTCAGGATTTCCTGTACTGCCAGCGCATGGCTGCGGCCGTGCTCTTTGATCACCTTGCGGGTGGTTTCATATTGCTCACGCAGCTCGGTGAACTTCTCACGCGCCAGTTCAGGATCGATGCTGTTGTCGTCTTCAGAATCTTCGTCGTCTTCAGACTCTTCGTCGTCATCGTCCATTTCTTCGCTCGAAAGCTCGGAGCCCACGTGCGTCGCGGTAGGGGCGATGTCTTCTTCCGCATTAGGATCGACGAAGCCGGTGATCAGGTCGGACAGGCGGCTTTCGCCCGCTTCAACGCGATCGTATTGTTCCAGCAGGTAAGTAATGGCTTCAGGATACTCGGCAACAGAGCACTGAACCTGGTTGATACCGTCTTCGATACGTTTGGCAATATCGATCTCGCCTTCACGCGTCAACAGCTCAACGGTACCCATTTCACGCATGTACATGCGAACCGGATCGGTAGTGCGACCAATTTCCGATTCAACGCTGGATAGAACCTGCGCAGCAGCCTCTGCCGCATCTTCATCGGCATCATTGGTGTTTTCGGCCAGCAACAGATCGTCTGCATCCGGTGCTTCTTCCATCACCTGGATGCCCATGTCGTTAATCATCTGGATGATATCTTCGATCTGATCCGAGTCGATGATATCTTCCGGCAGATGGTCATTGACCTCAGCATAGGTCAGGTAGCCTTGCTCCTTACCACGGGTGACAAGCAGCTTCAGCTGTGACTGCGGGTTTTGCTCCATAAGACGGTATCCACACTTCAGAGTATTTGGGTTGGTGTCGGTCAGCGTAGTTCGCTAACAATAGCATTAGGGGTATTTTTCTTATCGCCGCGGCCCCTGTAGCGGCTCTTTGCAGGGCTCAACCCTGCTATTTATCGGCAATTAAGCCTCTGTATCAGTGTTTTCTGGTCAACGCCAGTTGCAACGACCAAAGCTCTTTTTTTTCTTTGGCGTTGAGCCCGTGCGTTCTGTCACGGGCAATCAATGTTTCTTGTCGCTGTTTCAACAGCTGATCGTAGAGCTCTGCCAGACTGATTCTGAACTTCTCGTCGAGCTCTTCCTCTACGATCATATGGTTCCATGAAGCCATGGTTTCAAGCTGCTTGCGGTACTTGCTGTCACGATATTTTTCCAACAGCAGACCCATGTTCATTCCCGGGCTGGCGTTGCAGGTTTTCACCAAATCCTGAAACAGCGATAAACCAGCCACTTTGTCTTCTTCAATCCCTTCCAGCGCAAGGTCAGGAACCTCTGCCGCCAGCCTTGGGTTTTGTACTAAAAGTCCTATAAGTATACGCATAGTTGTGACTTTTAGTTGCGGCGGCTGGTAAGGCTGCGCCTGCTCTGCCACTTTAGGCAGTAGCCTGTCCAATTGGCTGTCGTCCAAAATACCCAGCTTGTTGCCGAGCTGCTGGCGCAAATACAGCCGCAGCGTTTCTCCCGGTACCTGACCTATCAGCGGCAGCGCCAGCGTGCTGAGCTTGGTACGGCCATCGGGTGAACTCATATCCACCTGCTGTTGCAGCGTCTCAAACAGAAACTGCGACAGCGGCAGGGCTTGTTCCATGCGCTGTTCAAAGGCGGCTTTGCCTTCTTTACGTACCAGCGTGTCGGGATCTTCACCGTCTGGCAGGAACATAAAGCGTAGCTGACGACCATCGTTCAAATAGGGTAGCGCAGTTTCCAGCGCGCGCCATGCCGCTTCGCGTCCGGCACGGTCTCCGTCGTAACAACACACCACTAGATCGGTGGCGCGAAATAGTAACTGAATGTGATCGGCTGTGGTGGAAGTACCCAGCGACGCCACTGCATAATCAATACCAAACTGCGCCAGCGCCACCACATCCATATAGCCTTCGACAACCAAGAGTCGCTTTAGCTCAGCGTGGCTTTGCTGCGCTTCATACAGGCCGTACAGTTGGCGACCTTTATGAAAAATCTCTGTTTCCGGCGAGTTAAGGTACTTTGGCGTACCGTCGCCTAATACTCGTCCGCCGAAGGCAATCACTCGCCCCCGTTTGTCGCGGATGGGGAACATCACTCGCTCGCGGAAGCGGTCATACGTTCGGCCCTGATCGTTAGTCACCAGCATGCCGGCATCGTTCAATGTGCTGCGGTCATCATTATTGCGGCCAAAGCGCTTTAAAACGTTATCCCAGCCGGGCGGGGCGAAGCCGATAGCAAAATGGCTGATAACCTCTGCGCTTAAACCGCGCTGTTGCAGATACTGCAACGCTGGCGTACCGGCTGACTGGCTTAGTGCTTGTTGATAGAATCCGCTGAGCTGTCCCATCAATTCGTACAGGCTTTGCCGTTGGTGACGCTCTAACTGGGTTGGGCCAGTGCCGCTTTCATAAGGCACTTCGAGGCCGTATTGGGTGGCCAGTTCTTCAATGGTTTCAACGAATTCGAGACGATCGTAATTCATTAAAAAATCAATGGCGTTGCCGTGTGCGCCACAACCAAAACAGTGGTAGAACTGCTTATCACCGTTTACGGTGAATGAGGGGGTTTTTTCGTGATGGAATGGACAGCACGCATGGTAGTTTTTGCCCTGCTTTTTCAGTTTGACGCGCGCGTCAATGAGATCGACGATGTCGGTGCGAGCCAGCAGGTCATTAATAAATACGCGTGGGATTCGTCCAGCCATAAGCCCCTGATATATATCTTTCTGTAAGGTGGTTACATTGGATATAGCTTATAAACGACAACAAGCCGCGCTTCCTTTCGGAAAGCACGGCCTTCGTATGCAACTGCTAAGTCTGCGGATTAATCACGCGTTGGAGGGAAACCCTCCTGAAAATTAATACAGACGAGTGCGGCGTGCGTTTTCTCGAGCCAATTTCTTCGCGTGACGTTTCACTGCAGAAGCTTTAGCGCGCTTACGTTCGGTCGTTGGTTTTTCATAAAACTCACGACGACGAACTTCAGCCAAAACACCTGCTTTTTCACAGGAACGCTTGAAGCGACGCAGAGCTACGTCGAACGGCTCGTTTTCACGTACTTTAATTACCGGCATGTGCCTCTCACCTCAATAAATTCGGTTTGCCGCTGGCCTTGTGCCAGCCTTTTCAAAATGGTGCGGAATTCTACTGCAAACGTGGCGTCTTTGTAAAGCATTGTGGTGATCATAAAACACCCAACCGCGGCCAGCGCAGAAATCAGGGCGCTTATGGTAGACTATCCACAGTTTGAAGCAAGCGGCATTCAACGAGCGCTTGTATCGTCATCAAAGTAGGAACAGCAATGCGCGTATTGGGTATCGAAACATCCTGTGATGAAACTGGCGTGGCCATTTATGACACCGAAACCGGTTTGCTCGCCAATCAGTTATACAGCCAGGTCAAATTACATGCTGATTACGGCGGCGTAGTGCCTGAGCTTGCCTCACGCGATCACGTGCGTAAAACGGTCCCGTTAATTCAGGCGGCGCTGCGTGAAGCCGGGTTGCAGGCAAGCGATATCGATGGCGTGGCTTATACCGCCGGTCCTGGTTTGGTTGGCGCGTTATTGGTGGGGGCGACAGTCGGCCGCTCTCTGGCGTTTGCCTGGAATGTGCCGGCGATTCCTGTTCACCACATGGAAGGGCATTTGCTGGCGCCGATGCTGGAAGACAATCCACCGGCGTTTCCCTTCGTGGCGCTGCTGGTTTCTGGTGGACATACGCAGCTCATCAGCGTGACGGGCATTGGTGAATACCGTTTGTTGGGCGAATCGATTGATGACGCGGCGGGCGAAGCGTTTGATAAGACGGCTAAACTTCTGGGGCTGGATTACCCCGGTGGCCCGATGCTGTCGAAAATGGCGCAGGCGGGTGATTCCCAGCGCTTTACGTTTCCTCGCCCAATGACCGATCGTCCCGGTCTGGATTTCAGCTTCTCTGGGCTAAAAACGTTTGCTGCTAATACGATTCGTAGCAACGGTGATGACGATCAAACGCGTGCCGACATTGCTCGCGCATTTGAAGATGCCGTTGTAGATACGCTGGCGATAAAATGTCGGCGTGCGCTGGATGAAACGGGCTTTAAGCGATTGGTCATGGCTGGGGGCGTGAGTGCAAACCGGACGCTGCGCCAGCGCTTAGGCGAAGTGATGGCGAAACGGGGCGGCGAAGTGTTTTATGCGCGTCCTGAATTCTGCACGGATAATGGTGCGATGATTGCCTATGCGGGCAGCGTCCGTCTGGTGCATGGTGCCAGTCAGACGCTGGGAGTATCTGTTCGACCACGTTGGCCGTTGGCTGAATTGCCTGCGGTGTGAGCGTTTTGGTAATAATCGCTACGTGTAGCGTGCCTACACGTAGCAAAGAAAACGTAGCGAAAAATACTCAGTAAAAAACGAGTAATAAAAACGGTAGGCGAGAGGGGAGTTACAGCTCTTGTTCGAATAGCACCAAAATAGCTTCGTAAAGCTGTTTGACGCTGAAGCCTCTTGCCGGGGTGGTGAAGATCGTGTCATCCCCCGCGATGGTGCCGAGAATTCCTTCGGACTTCCCGAGTGAATCCAGCAGGCGGGCAATGAGCTGCGCGGCTCCAGGGCTGGTATGGATGACGATGACCGCATCGTTATAGTCCACGTCCAGTACAAGATTCTTCAACGGGCTGGAGGTCGTAGGAACGCCGAGTTCGGCTGGGAGACAATACACCATCTCCATTTTGGCATTACGTGTGCGCACGGCGCCAAATTTCGTTAGCATGCGTGACACCTTGGATTGGTTGATATTTTCAAATCCTTCGTCTTGCAATGCCTGAACAATTTCACTTTGAGAACTGAACTTCTCTTCCTTTAACAGCGCTTTGAACGCTTTAACGAGGTCTTCTTGTTTTGTCGAATTTCGCATTCTGCACCGGATTAATTGTTATGGTTAATCCACCTATTATGCAGTTGTGTGAATTTTTATGCAATTAAATCGCCTATAATTCCAGTCTATTTCACCAGATATGTGCTAGTCGCTGTTTTCACAAAAATTTGGCTCCCGGTGAGTCCGGAAAATGCGTCCTGCGTCACATAAAAGTAAATCAAATGTTATCAGAATGATGTTGTTTGGACGCCATCGATCGGTGTAATGTAGCGCACAGGTTAATTGCACGTGAATGAACACCGCGTTATAGCTCAATAGCTTATTAACTTTACTTACCTTTCAAACGAATGGTTGTTTTTGATTTATTATTAGAGACATAGCGTATTTTTTGTCTCTCATGTCATTTGCAGAAAGATGAGTAGACTGATCTTATCCCCATTTTTTATATTCTGTTTATAACCAAATGAATTCACGGCACTTTTTTATTTTACGATAATAAGGAGTTTAGGATGAAAGTTGCAGTTCTCGGAGCAGCAGGTGGTATCGGTCAGGCACTCGCACTCCTCCTCAAAACCCAGCTTCCTTCAGGTTCAGAACTATCCCTTTACGATATCGCTCCGGTCACGCCGGGTGTTGCAGTCGATCTGAGCCATATTCCTACAGCAGTGAAGATCAAAGGCTATAGCGGTGAAGATGCTAAACCTGCGCTTGCTGGCGCGGATATCGTGCTGATCTCTGCCGGTGTGGCGCGTAAACCTGGTATGGATCGTTCCGATCTGTTCAACGTCAATGCGGGTATTGTGCGTAATCTGGTTGAGCAAATCGCGGTTACCTGCCCGAAAGCCTGTATCGGTATTATCACTAACCCGGTGAATACGACCGTTGCCATTGCAGCAGAAGTGCTGAAAAAAGCCGGCGTGTATGACAAAAACAAACTGTTCGGTGTTACCACGCTGGATATCATCCGTTCCAACACGTTCGTTGCTGAGCTGAAAGGCAAACAGCCGCAGGATATTAATGTACCGGTTATCGGCGGACACTCTGGTGTGACGATTCTTCCACTGCTGTCTCAAGTTCCTGGTATCAGCTTCAGCGAGCAGGAAGTGGCCGATCTGACCAAGCGTATTCAGAATGCGGGCACCGAAGTTGTTGAAGCCAAAGCGGGTGGCGGATCGGCAACGCTGTCTATGGGTCAGGCTGCTGCACGCTTTGGTCTGTCTCTGGTTCGTGCGCTGCAAGGTGAAAGCGGTGTGGTGGAATGTGCATACGTTGAAAGCGATGGCAAATATGCCCGCTTCTTCGCTCAGCCGGTGCTGTTGGGCAAAGGCGGCGTTGTAGAGCGTAAAGACATCGGCACATTAAGTGCTTTTGAGCAAAACGCGCTTAACAGCATGCTGGATACGTTGAAGCAGGATATTGAGCTAGGCGAGACGTTCATCAAGAATTAATCATTGAGATTCTTGTAATACGTGACGTTGAATAAAAAGCCGGAGATCGATATCTCCGGCTTTTCTTTTTAATCGGGGCGGATGAGTTTTTTTCTGTCGATAAGCTCATTGGTTTCCGGATCGTAGTACCGGCTGGGCCAAATCTCTGATGGGTGAATACTCAGCGCATCGGCAATAAGCCATTCCCCTTTGGGCCAGGGGCGTGATAGCGCGTTAGCTAACGTAGATGAGCTTAATCCGGCCGCTCGCGATACCGCCGCCAGCGTCGTGTTTTTCTTGCGCAGTGCAGCAATGATATCAGCGGGATGCCAGTCTTGTTTCCTTAAAATCATATTCCTTCCCTTATTTGCTATAAGACGACTGTAGATTAGTGGTATAAATAACGGATGTTAGTTATATGCCGAGCTAACATGACATTATTATTTGGAAATAATATAGCATTAATTTTCCTTAAAATTCTCAATTAATTTCCAAATAAGCGCGTTTTTGTTAGGGATGGCACTATCAGGATGAAAGGCAATGAAAAAAGAGTGGTTTGCTACCAGCGAATTGGTTGGAGTCGGCGGCCTTCCGAAATCAAGACAAGGATTGAATAAGCGCGCCCGCGAGGATGGATGGGAGAAGCGTCGCCGTAAAGGCGTCCAGGGAAGAGGAGTGGAGTACTCAATTCACAGCTTACCGGATACGGTAAAAAAATCCCTATTACTCGAAACCGAGCCTTCCGCCTACTCGGCGAAGCAGCCTGCTGCCTTGGCAGTATGGATGCAGATTTATCAGCAACTATCTGAAAAAGAAAGAGATGAGCTAATCGCTTATATTCTTCGCGTCGGCGTATCGACGACGCTGAGCCAGTTAGGTATTACACCGTCGGACGAGGAACCCATCTCATCAATGGAGATTGACTGAGCCATCGAAAGCGGGTTCTCCAATTGCCAATCTATGGTGAAGAAGGAACCTGCATTTTCTTTCGGTTGACCGTATTACTCTGGTCGCGATGTTTTAGCATCGTACTGGATTTAATCATTTCTTTATTACTTAGGTGTGCCGGTAACGTGTAAAAGTTAGCGGTTTAGGTAATTATAGTCTATTATATGGAAACTTTTGGGCGAGTTGACGTAATGCCTGTTCAAAACAAACAAGGGAGTGACGAGTATGGACAAAGAATGGTTTGCAACAAGTGAGCTGGTTGGCGTAGGTGGATTGCCGAAGTCACCGCAGGGGCTGAACAAACGAGCGCGAGACGACGGTTGGGAAAAGCGCAGGCGGAAAGGGGTTCAAGGGCGCGGTGTCGAATACTCTATTCGCAGTTTGCCGAATGAGGTCAGGAACTCTCTGCTCATAAAAGAGAACCCACCAACAGAATATTATCGTATAGATAATGAGCCGACCCTGCTGTCATCGTGGGTGCATATTTTCCATCAACTTTCCGTTGATGAACGAACCCGGCTGATCAATTTCATCTTGCGTGAAGGGACGATAGCGATGTTGTCTCGGCTGGATGATGTCCCCATCGACCAGACTGCCTAGTCTGCGAACGAGTAGCGCTGCAAGGCAGCGCTACTTAGATTGAATCAGACAAGTAGTACCTCACACCACGATTAGAAATCGCGCTGTACGGCTAAGTGGGCGAGGCCTTCGAGCGCCATACGGTATGGCGTTTCCGGTAGCTGCTGTAGTGCGCTAATCGCTTTATCTGCCTCTTCTTCGGCACGCTGGCGCGTATAGTCAAGCGAACCACATTGCTGCATGGTGGCAAGCACTGGTTCCAGCAGATGACGCCCGTTTCCTTCTTCAATTGCCTGACGAATCAGCGAACTCTGTTCTGCATTGCCATTACGCATGGCGTGCAGCAGTGGCAGTGTTGGCTTGCCTTCATTGAGGTCGTCGCCCGTGTTTTTGCCCAGCGTTTTGCCGTCTGCGCTGTAATCAAGCAGATCGTCAATTAACTGGAACGCGGTGCCCAGGTAGCGGCCATAGTCCTGAAGCGCTTTTTCTTGCTCTGGCGTCGCGCCTGCAAGGATGGATGAAGATTGCGCGGCGGCTTCAAATAAACGTGCCGTTTTGCTGTAAATGACGCGCATATAGCTTTCTTCAGTAATATCCGGGTCGTTGCAGTTCATTAACTGCAAGACTTCGCCTTCGGCAATAACGTTTACTGCTTCTGACATCAGCGCCAGCACGCGTAACGATTCGAGGCTGGTCATCATCTGGAAGGCGCGGGTATAAATGAAATCCCCAACCAGCACACTCGCGGCGTTGCCAAAGGCAGCGTTGGCCGTTGCTTTACCCCGACGCATGTCAGATTCGTCGACCACGTCATCATGCAGCAGCGTTGCGGTATGAATAAATTCGATCAGTGCGGCGACGGTGACATGTTTATCACCGTTATAGTCGAGGGCTCTGGCGGCTAGTACAGCAATCATCGGGCGTATACGTTTTCCACCGCCGCTGATGATGTAATGCCCAAGCTGGTTGATCAAAACGACGTCGGAATTCAGTTGTTCAAGAATGACGTTATTAACAGCTGCCATATCCTGCGCGGTTAATGTTGTAATTTGTTCTAGATTCATGGTTTGTGCCAACGTATGTCTTCAACACTGCCGTAAGATTGCTGCTGCATATCGGCAAGACGGAACTTATTGCGCCGATTGTACTTGAAAAATGAGAGAGATAAACGGCAGTTCATACGTTGTATTCTTTTTCTTCACATCCTTTGATTATGCACTTGTCATCCGCAGTATTTTTGCGTAGAATTCGCGCCCTATTATGAATATTTATAGCGCGCTCTGAAACCTATGGTGAGTGCGCGGAAAGCGGAGTTTTATATGTACGCAGTTTTCCAAAGTGGTGGTAAACAACACCGAGTAAGCGAAGGACAAACCGTTCGCTTGGAAAAGCTGGACATCGCAACTGGTGAAGCCGTTGAGTTTGACCAAGTTCTGATGGTTGCTAATGGTGAAGAAATCAAAATCGGCGTTCCTTTCGTCGATGGCGGTAAAATCAAAGCTGAAGTTGTTGCTCATGGTCGTGGCGAAAAGGTGAAGATCGTTAAGTTCCGTCGCCGTAAACACTACCGTAAGCAAGCAGGCCACCGTCAGTGGTTCACTGACGTGAAAATTACCGGCATCAGCGCTTAAGATTAGGAGAGCGGATTAAATGGCACACAAGAAAGCTGGCGGTTCAACCCGTAACGGTCGTGACTCTAACGCACAACGTCTGGGCGTAAAACGTTTTGGCGGCGAAAGTGTACTGGCTGGTAACATCATCGTTCGTCAACGTGGTACTAAATTCCACGCAGGAACTAACGTTGGCTGCGGGAAAGACCACACTCTGTTCGCTTTGACTGATGGTAAAGTTCAGTTTGAAGTTAAAGGCCCAAAAAACCGTAAATATATCAGCATCGTTGCTGAATAATATTTCGCGTTAGGTCTTACGGATTCAAGCCCCGCAATTCTTTGCGGGGCTTTTTACATTCTGATTCTGAGTAAACCATCTGGATAAGTATGAATACTAAACAGCAGACGGGTATCGGTCTTTGTCTGGCGCTGACCACGGCAGTTTGCTGGGGGGCGTTACCGATAGCCATGAAACAGGTTCTGGTGGTGATGGAACCTTATACGATTGTTTGGTATCGTTTTTTTATCGCGTCGATTGGACTCGGCATTATTCTGTCATACCGTAAGAATTTACCGCCAATGCGGGTTTTCCGGCATCGGCGTTGGTGGGTTCTGCTACTAATTGCAACCGCTGGATTATTAGGCAATTTTGTTTTCTTTAGCTCGTCTCTTCAATATCTGAGTCCGACGGCGTCTCAGGTTATCGGGCAGCTTTCTCCTGTTGGTATGATGTTTGCCAGCGTACTGATCCTAAAAGAAAAGATGCGTGGCACGCAGGTCATTGGCGCGATCATGCTGATCTGTGGCCTGATCCTGTTCTTTAATACCAGCCTGATTGAGATTTTTACCCGGTTGACGGACTACACGCTGGGCGTGCTGCTTGGCGTCTGCGCCTCGGCGGTATGGGTATCCTATGGCGTAGCGCAGAAGGTGCTGCTGCGGCGTTTGACATCACAGCAAATTCTGTTTCTGCTGTACGTACTGTGTGTCGTCTTCATTACGCCTTTTGCCAAGCTTGAGACTATCTTCCAACTGAGCAACTGGCAGCTTATCTGCCTGCTATTCTGCGGCGCGAATACATTGATTGGATATGGCGCGTTGGCGGAGGCCATGGCTCGTTGGCAGGCCTCGCAGGTTAGTGCCGTCATTACGCTGACGCCGCTGTTTACGCTGTTGTTTTCCGATCTCCTGGCGTTAGGGTGGCCGACTTTCTTTGCTGCGCCAGTGCTGAACTGGGTTGGCTACTTGGGGGCCTTTGTCGTTGTTTCCGGTGCTATGTTTTCTGCTATCGGACATCGTTTCTTCCCAGGCAAGAAAGAACCTGTGCCGCCATTGATGGTGCGGAAGTAGCCTGAAAGAACACGTATTGCAGCAGGTCATGGTCGCCTTTTGACATTCTGCATGTGTTGCTTATTTTTAATACAGATGAAATTATTGGAGCAGGCAGGTACAATCCGCTCCTTTGCTGGAATGCGTTCTGGTGCGTCAGTTTTTTTAATGGTGGGTAGCATTACGCTACATGCCGTAAAATCAAAAAGTTACGCCAAGAAGAACCAATAACAAGCCTAAAACACGTAGATATTCTCTATTGGTTTTTTGCGGAGAGAATCAATGAAGTTTGTAGATGAAGCCACAATTCTCGTTGTGGCAGGCGATGGCGGTAACGGTTGTGTTAGCTTTCGCCGTGAAAAATATATTCCTAACGGCGGCCCGGATGGCGGTGACGGTGGTGACGGCGGCGACGTTTATCTGTTGGCTGACGAAAACCTGAACACGCTGATCGATTACCGTTTTGAAAAATCTTTCCGCGCTGAGCGTGGACAAAACGGGCAAAGCCGTGACTGTACGGGTAAGCGCGGCAAAGATATTACGATTAAAGTTCCTGTTGGTACCCGTGTTTTGGATCAGGGTACCGGCGAGGTGCTGGGTGATATGACGCGTCATCAGCAGAGCCTGATGGTAGCGAAAGGCGGCTGGCACGGTTTAGGTAACACGCGTTTTAAATCATCCGTCAACCGTGCTCCTCGCCAGAAGACCAGCGGTACGAAAGGTGAAGAACGTGAGCTGGCGCTGGAACTGCTGTTGCTGGCTGACGTGGGAATGTTGGGACTGCCGAACGCAGGTAAATCGACTTTCATCCGTGCGGTATCAGCAGCGAAGCCAAAAGTCGCTGATTATCCGTTTACCACTCTGGTGCCGAGCCTTGGTGTGGTCCGTATGGATAGCGAACAGAGCTTTGTTGTGGCGGATATCCCTGGTTTGATTGAAGGGGCATCTGAAGGCGCTGGGTTAGGGATTCGTTTCCTGAAACACCTTGAACGCTGCCGTGTTCTGTTGCATTTGGTTGATCTGGCACCGATTGATGAGTCCGATCCGGTTGAAAATGCCAAAATCATTATCAACGAGTTAGAGCAGTATGGCGCAGGTTTGGCAGAAAAACCGCGTTGGCTGGTTTTCAACAAAGTTGATTTGATCGACAAGGCTGAAGCGGAAAAACGTGCCAAAGAGATTGCGACTGCGCTTGGCTGGGAAGGTAAATACTACCTGATTTCTGCGGCGAACCGCGAAGGCATCACTCCACTTTGCTGGGACGTGATGAGCTTCCTGAAAGCCAATCCGAAAGTGACAGCGATTGCCGAAAGCGCGCCGGAAAAAGTTGAGTTCATGTGGGATGATTATCATCGCCAACAGCTGGCTGAAATAGAGAAAGAAGCCGAAGAAGAGTGGGATGATGATTGGGACGATGAAGATGACGAAGGCGTTGAGATTATCTATCAAAAATAATTCGTTCTTCCGCTAGTTAATTCTCGCTTATTGCGGCCTTATCCCATCAGGGTAAGGCCGCATTCTTATTTTAATTGCTCTGATAAATGTCTTTGTAGAGGCGACTTTCAAATCTCACCAGAGGGACACGGCGCGCGCGCTGGTCTTCTGGCGGCACGGCATAACCGGACAGGAACTGAACGAATGCCATACGCTGGCCGCTCGCGGTGGTAATGAACCCTGCCAAATTGTATACACCCTGCAGTGCCCCTGTTTTCGCCGAAACTTTGCCATCAACGCCAGCCTCATGCAGACCGCCACGATAACGCAGCGTGCCGTCATAGCCGGAAAGTGGAAGCATGGTGATGTAATTCAACTCATTATCGTGCTGTGCGATGTACTGCAATACCTGCATCATCGTTTCTGGCGAGATCAGGTTGTGTCGTGACAGGCCTGAACCATCAACAACAATGCTGTTTCCTAAATCTACACCAGCTTTCTGACGCAGGATCTGACGTACTGCATCCGCACCTGCGCGCCATGTACCCGGCACGCTAAAACGCTCATGTCCAATGGTACGAAAAACCGTATCGGCAATCATGTTGTCCGATTTTTTCAGCATGATAGTGAGCAGGTCGTGCAGTGGCGCTGATTGTGTCTGAGCCAGCACGCTCCCCGCGGCTCCTGGCTGCGTCTGACGACGAAGACTGCCCTTTATACGAATATCTGCCTGCTGTAGTTCATCTTTAACAATAGCGCCGGCATAACTGGCCCCATCCTGAATCGCGAACGCCAGCGGAAGCGGCTCTGTGCGCTGAGTCAAACAGCCTGTAAGCGTAAAACGATTCAGTTCCCCAGGGACCACATCCAGTTCGCAGTATTGCGCATCAGATGAGCCCTTAGCCAGCGTTCGGACCTCGCTGAACATTTGCACCGGATAATAGGATGCAACGCGGATAAACGCATTGTCACCCGCTTTAGGCGCGCTGTAGAGTGAGACAGAGAAACAGTTACGATCGACAATCGCGGCACCCGGCGGGGCACTGAAGCATTGCGTCATGTCGTTCCAGGGCCAGCCCGGCGCTTTATCGTGGCTGGCGAATACCGAGGTGTCGATCAGCACATCCCCTGCGATTTCCTGTATCCCGCGCTTTCTTAATTCTTGCACCATGTTCCGTATTTGCTGGCGCTTAAGCGTTGGATCGCCGCTAAACCGTACGATGAGGTTACCGTTCAGAATACCGCTAGTGATAGGGCCATGGCTTTCCATCGTAGTGATGAATCGATAGTCTGGGCCCAATTGCAGTAATGCAGCTAATGCGGTTATCACCTTTTGTGTACTGGCGGGAAGCGCCATTTGCTGGCTATTGAAGGCCATGCTGGGTGTTGTTGAGCCAACTTTTTGTACCAATAGCGCCAGATTGGCACCGTCTGGTAAATATTGGCGATGATCCTCAACAGAAGCTGCATTGGCATGCAGAACAAAAGCGCAGGCAAGTCCGGTAACAATCGATGAAAAACGCATAATCTCAGCTAAGAACGGGGTAACGTGTGGTCATACTACGGCGCAACAAGGTCTAAAGTAAACGATGACCCTCATTGAACTCTGGGGTAAAATACGTATCAAAATGCAAAACCGCTGCCAGCCTGGAAATTTTGTTCCGGGGCTGGTTGCTTTTGCTTTATGTCCAGTGAGGACTGGCACGTTGCAGAGACTCCGTCGCCTTTGATTTTTAGCGCGTCAGGATGACGATTATTTGAGTCTTACGGACTTTTTTAGAGGTATAGACAATATGAAACAATTTCCGATGACCCTGCGTGGTGCTGAAAAATTGCGCGAAGAGCTTGACCACCTGAAATCTGTGCGTCGACCTGAAATTATTGCGGCCATTGCCGAAGCGCGTGAGCACGGCGACCTGAAAGAAAATGCGGAATACCACGCCGCACGTGAGCAGCAGGGCTTTTGTGAAGGACGCATTCAAGACATTGAAGCTAAGCTGTCTAACGCACAGGTTATCGATGTCACGAAGATGACGGCGAACGGGCGTGTTATTTTTGGCGCAACTGTGACCGTGATGAATCTGGATAACGAGGAAGAACAAACCTACCGGATCGTTGGCGATGACGAGGCTGATTTTAAGCAAAATCTGATCTCTGTAAATTCCCCGATTGCGCGTGGTCTGATCGGCAAAGAGCAAGATGACGTTGTGGTCATCCGTACGCCGGGCGGCGACGTGGAATATGAGATCCTGAAGGTCGAATATCTATAAATTTTGCTGGGTTGTTGATTAAAACAGCAAAAATTGTAAAGAAAAGAAAAAGGCCGCTTGCGGCCTTTTCTCTAACCGAGAGGCATGGCACCTTTCCGTTAAAACTGAGTATCCTGAAATAAAAAGTGTTATCGTGGTAACACAATTTTACGTTCTTTCGCAGGACGGTAGAGCACCAGCGTGTGGCCGATGACCTGAACGTTAGCGGCACCCGTTTCACGAACAATTGCCTCGACAATCAAGGCTTTGGTTTCGCGATCTTCTGTCGCTACTTTTATCTTGATCAGTTCGTGATGCGCCAATGCTTGTTCGATCTCAGCCAAAACACCTTCGGTGAGACCGTTATTGCCCAGCATGACAACCGGTTTTAGCGGGTGTGCCAAGCCTTTCAGGTGTTGTTTTTGTTTATTACTTAGGTTCATTGTCTTTTTTACTTAGGTTGGGATTGAAAACGGGTCATTCTACCGCCATCTCATGATTATAACCAATTTGACTGTTCTGATTGGTAATATGTGAGAAGTTTCTCCCCACCACGAGCGTGTTACTGAGAATAGTTGGAAAATCGATGGCGAATAAAAAGCGTTCTGCAAGTTCCAGTCGCTGGTTGCAGGAACACTTTAGCGATAAATATGTGCAGCAGGCCCAGAAAAAAGGGCTGCGCTCGCGTGCTTGGTTTAAACTTGACGAAATACAGCAGAGCGACAAACTGTTTAAACCCGGTATGACGGTTGTGGATTTAGGCGCTGCACCTGGCGGTTGGTCACAGTATGTGGTCACGCAAATTGGTGGAAATGGTCGAATTATCGCGTGCGATATTTTACCGATGGATCCGATTGTCGGCGTCGATTTCCTGCAAGGGGACTTTCGTGATGAACTGGTCCTCAAAGCCTTGCTCGAAAGGGTTGGCGATAGCAAAGTTCAGGTGGTGATGTCTGACATGGCCCCTAACATGAGTGGTACACCAGCCGTTGATATTCCGAAGTCGATGTATCTGGTTGAATTAGCACTTGGTATGTGTCGGGATGTATTAGCGCCAGGCGGAAGTTTCCTGGTGAAAGTGTTTCAGGGAGAAGGCTTTGATGAATACCTGCGGGAAATTCGCTCCCTGTTTACGAAAGTGAAAATTCGTAAACCAGACGCCTCACGTGCCCGGTCTCGTGAAGTGTATATTGTAGCGACAGGGCGCAAACTGTAGTACCCTAACGCTGTTTTTTAACACAGTTGTAATATGAGGTTAATCCCTTGAGTGACATGGCGAAAAACCTAATTCTCTGGTTAGTCATCGCAGTTGTGCTGATGTCTGTTTTCCAGAGCTTTGGGCCCAGCGAGTCGAATGGCCGTAGGGTGGATTATTCAACCTTCTTGACTGAAGTGAATCAGGATCAGGTCCGTGAAGCACGTATTAACGGGCGTGAGATCAGTGTTATCAAAAAAGACAGCAATAGATACACGACTTACATTCCTGTCAATGACCCCAAGCTACTGGATAACCTGCTAACGAAGAATGTGAAAGTCGTTGGTGAGCCACCGGAAGAGCCGAGCTTACTGGCTTCTATCTTTATTTCCTGGTTCCCGATGCTGTTACTGATTGGTGTCTGGATCTTCTTCATGCGCCAAATGCAAGGTGGCGGCGGTAAAGGTGCCATGTCCTTCGGCAAGAGCAAAGCGCGTATGTTGACTGAAGATCAGATCAAGACGACGTTTGCAGATGTAGCCGGTTGCGACGAAGCGAAGGAAGAGGTTAGCGAACTGGTCGAGTACCTGCGTGAACCTAGCCGTTTCCAGAAACTGGGCGGTAAAATTCCGAAAGGCATTCTGATGGTCGGCCCGCCGGGGACAGGTAAAACGTTGCTGGCGAAAGCGATTGCCGGTGAAGCGAAAGTGCCTTTCTTTACGATTTCCGGTTCTGACTTCGTTGAAATGTTTGTGGGTGTTGGTGCTTCTCGCGTTCGTGACATGTTCGAACAGGCGAAGAAAGCGGCACCTTGTATCATCTTTATCGATGAAATCGACGCCGTTGGCCGTCAGCGTGGCGCAGGTTTAGGCGGTGGTCACGATGAACGTGAACAAACGCTGAACCAGATGCTGGTTGAGATGGACGGCTTTGAAGGCAACGAAGGCATTATTGTTATCGCGGCGACGAACCGTCCCGATGTGCTTGACCCAGCTTTACTGCGTCCGGGTCGTTTTGACCGTCAGGTTGTGGTTGGTTTGCCGGATGTTCGCGGTCGTGAACAGATTCTGAAAGTGCATATGCGTCGCGTACCGCTGTCTCCAGATATTGATGCGTCAGTGATTGCACGTGGTACACCAGGTTTCTCTGGTGCGGACTTGGCTAACCTGGTTAACGAAGCCGCATTGTTCTCTGCTCGTGGCAACAAACGCGTTGTTTCGATGGTTGAATTCGAGAAAGCGAAAGACAAAATCATGATGGGTGCCGAGCGCCGCTCCATGGTTATGACTGAAAAGCAGAAAGAATCGACGGCCTATCATGAAGCGGGACACGCTATCATCGGTCGTCTGGTGCCAGAGCACGATCCGGTCCATAAAGTGACGATCATTCCACGTGGTCGTGCGCTGGGCGTGACGTTCTTCCTGCCTGAAGGTGATGCGATCAGCGCCAGCCGTCAGAAACTGGAAAGCCAGATCTCTACGCTGTACGGTGGTCGACTGGCCGAAGAAATCATTTACGGCGTGGAGCATGTTTCGACTGGTGCGTCCAATGACATCAAAGTCGCAACGTCGATTGCTCGTAACATGGTGACGCAGTGGGGCTTCTCTGAAAAATTGGGTCCATTGCTTTATGCAGAAGAAGAGGGCGAAGTATTCCTCGGCCGTTCTGTAGCAAAAGCCAAGCACATGTCAGATGAAACGGCGCGTATCATCGATCAGGAAGTGAAATCGCTGATTGAACGCAACTACGTGCGTGCTCGTGAGCTGTTGATGGCAAATATGGACATCCTTCACTCAATGAAAGATGCGTTGATGAAGTATGAAACCATTGATGCGCCGCAGATTGACGATTTGATGGGGCGTAAGAAAGAGGTGCGCCCGCCAGCAGGTTGGGAAGAGTCTCGTTCTGACAACGATTCCGGCAACGGCGGTGGGACGCCTAAAGCGCCTACGCCAGTGGATGAGCCGCAAACGCCTAATCCTGGTAACACTAATCCTGGTAACACTAATCCTGGTAACAC
Source organism: Pectobacterium carotovorum (assembly GCF_033898505.1). Taxonomy (NCBI): domain Bacteria; kingdom Pseudomonadati; phylum Pseudomonadota; class Gammaproteobacteria; order Enterobacterales; family Pectobacteriaceae; genus Pectobacterium; species Pectobacterium carotovorum. The sequence continues at coordinate 369,216 of NZ_JAXAFK010000002.1, forward strand.
TAATCCAGGTAACACCTTGTCTGAGCAAGCGGACGACAAATAATTCGCCTGTAATTGATATCGGTAACTCACGAAACCCCAGCTCAGGCTGGGGTTTTTTACTGGAATGTTCTTCGAATCATATTTCATGCTAACCACACCAGAATGCGGAGGTAAATCATGCAACTGGTTGCCAGAGACTCAACGCTGGATCTTTCCTGCCCACACGTCATGGGCATTCTTAACGTCACGCCGGACTCTTTTTCCGATGGCGGCAAACACAACAAGCTCGATGCTGCACTACTGCACGTTCAGGGGATGGTTACCGCTGGTGCGACCCTGATCGATATTGGCGGTGAATCAACGCGCCCTGGGGCGGCTGAGGTGAGTACGGAAGAAGAGCTGGAACGTGTGGTGCCTGTTGTTGAAGCCATCGCTAAGCGGTTTGACGTCTGGATCTCGGTTGATACCTCGAAGCCGGAAGTGATGACGGCGTCAGCGCAGGCAGGCGCGCATCTGATTAATGATATTCGCGCTTTGCAAGAGCCCGGCGCTCTGGAAGCGGCGGCGGCAACAGGTTTGCCGGTATGCCTGATGCACATGCAGGGAATGCCGAGAACCATGCAGCACAAACCGCATTATGATGACCTGATGCAGGACATCGAAAATTTCTTGCAACAGCAAATTGATCGCTGTGTGAACGCCAATATTCCGAAAAGTAAGCTATTGCTGGATCCTGGGTTCGGATTCGGTAAGAATCTTGCCCATAATTATGCGCTTCTGGCTCGTCTGAGCGAGTTACATCGTTTTGAACTACCTCTTCTGGTGGGGATGTCGAGGAAATCCATGATTGGACAACTCCTCAATGTGCCGCCTGCGCAGCGTGTTCATGGCAGTGTCGCCTGCGCAGTGATCGCGGCGATGCAGGGAGCACAGATTATTCGCGTGCACGATGTTAAAGAAACGGCTGATGCCATGCGCATTGTTGAGGCCACCCTTTCTGCGAAGGAATAAAAACGAGATGAGTAACCGCAAATATTTTGGTACCGATGGCGTACGTGGCAAGGTTGGCGATACGCCGATTACACCTGACTTTGTGCTTAAACTGGGTTGGGCCGCTGGGAAAGTGCTCGCACGGCATGGTTCTCGTAAGATTATTATCGGCAAAGATACCCGTATTTCTGGTTACATGCTGGAGTCTGCGCTGGAAGCTGGGCTGGCAGCTGCGGGTTTGTCGGCTTCTTTTACTGGCCCGATGCCGACGCCTGCGGTTGCTTATCTTACTCGTACGTTCCGTGCTGAAGCGGGTATCGTGATTTCTGCTTCTCACAACCCGTATTACGACAACGGTATTAAATTCTTCTCAATTGACGGCACGAAGCTGCCGGATGATGTAGAAGAAGCGATTGAGGCTGAACTGGAAAAACCGCTGACGTGCGTTGAGTCTGCTGAATTAGGCAAAGCCAGCCGCATTGTTGACGCAGCCGGACGCTACATTGAGTTTTGTAAGGGGACGTTCCCGAGTGAACTGAGCCTCAATGGTTTAAAGATTGTCGTCGATTGCGCCAATGGCGCTACCTATCATATCGCCCCCAGCGTATTGCGCGAGCTTGGCGCTAAAGTCATCGCGATTGGCTGTGAACCTGATGGCATGAATATCAATGAAGAGTGCGGGGCGACCGACGTCAGACAGCTACAGGCGCGCGTACTGGCTGAAAAAGCGGACGTTGGGCTGGCCTTTGACGGCGATGGCGATCGGCTCATCATGGTCGACCATTTGGGCAACAAAGTGGATGGCGACCAGATTCTGTATATCATCGCCCGTGAAGGCTTACGTCAAGGGCAGCTGCGCGGCGGTGCGGTGGGCACGCTGATGAGTAACATGGGGCTTGAGGTGGCGTTAAAGCAACTGGGCATCCCGTTTGCTCGTGCCAAGGTGGGCGATCGCTATGTATTAGAAATGATGCAGACAAAAGGGTGGCGCATTGGTGCAGAAAACTCCGGCCATGTGATCCTACTGGACAAAACGACGACGGGAGACGGTGTGATTGCCGGTTTGCAAGTACTTACCGCGATAGTGAGAAACCATATGAGCCTGCATGATTTATGCAGCGGTATGAAGCTGTTTCCACAGATCCTGGTCAACGTACGGTTTACGGGTGAAAACGATCCGTTGGAAGACAAGAATGTGCAGCAGATTACGCAGGATGTGGAAAAAGAATTGGCCGGACGTGGGCGTGTCCTGCTGCGTAAATCCGGTACTGAGCCGCTTATCCGCGTCATGGTTGAGGGTGAACACGAAGAGACCGTAATCGCGCTGGCAAACCGTATTGCCGATGCGGTGAAAGCTGTCAGCTGAGGGCTTTTTTGATTCACCAATCAGGTAGATAAGGCTTTCGATAGGCATCTTGTGTCGAAAGCCGCTGTTTTTTTCTGCAATCAACCCGCGGTGACCAAATTACCCTTGCTTACGTTACATCCTTTAGTTAGTATTCAGACCCGCTTGATAAGGGATGTTCAAGACATCTGACTTGCGGAATGACGCGCGGTTTACCGCCAGAATATAGCATTCTCCATAAGACATGGGGAAAACGGTTAACAGGTACGACTATGTACGAAGCTCTATTAGTGATTTTCCTGTTAGTATCGATCGGGCTGGTTGCCTTGATCATGCTTCAGCAGGGTAAAGGTGCTGATATGGGAGCCTCGTTCGGAGCAGGTGCTTCTGCCACTTTGTTCGGTTCGAGCGGCTCTGGTAATTTCATGACCCGCATGACGGCGATACTGGCGACTCTGTTCTTCATTATCAGCCTCGTACTGGGCAACCTGAGCTCGCTGCAGAAAAAAGGCGGCGCTTGGGACAACCTGAGCCAGCCTGAAAAAGCCGAGCAGACGACAACGCCTGCTGCGCCTTCAACGCCGGCGAGTGACATTCCGAAGTAAGCGTTTTAAAGTAGTAATTGTGATGCCGTGGTGGTGGAATTGGTAGACACGCTACCTTGAGGTGGTAGTGCCCGATTGGGCTTACGGGTTCAAGTCCCGTCCTCGGTACCAACATAAAAAATAGACGTCAATGGACGTCTATTTTTTTTATCTTAAGGCCACTAATTTACTGGTTTTTCCTTCCGTTCGGCCTATTCCTGCTCTCCTTGTATTAGTTTGAGTCGACTCACACCAACATACCTGTGCGTATACACCTTGGCGTATATACTCAATTTTCGTCGTCAGCAGATGTCAGGACATTGATCGGCGTCCTGACAGACACAAAGCGGATATTAGCCAGATTGAAAACGATATCCTACAGTGGACGGTTGTGCATGAATAGGCTCCTGCCAAGATGCCATTTCTGACATAAATAAGTCTAAACGCGCAGAGGGTGTTATGGCAAAAAGCTGACCATTAACAAGATAACGTACAAACTGATGTTTATCGGTGGGAGGGGGAAAACATATAGATGCGACACCATTTTTCTCTACCCTATATTTAATTATTTTTGAGATAATTATATTAATAAATTATTATTTCTCCCTTAAGTAACCATTGAAAGGTGTTCACGGTTATCCATAAAAGAGTGCTTGTTGTCACTTCATCATTATTCACAATGTACTGCTTATTGTTCAGATCATGTCGTTGCAGGCTTTGCTCTCGCTAAAATTGACAGGTTTTTAAAGTGCTAATTTCCTCAGAAATATTCCTATCTTAAAAATAATTAATATGACAAATTTCTATTTTATTCATTTTTTAAATGTTTAGTTTAAATGTTTGCCGTGAGGCTATGAACGGATTAGGCCAATCGGCCAATGCCATAAGTCGGCCCATTACAGGCCAAGAAAACTATCTGTTTTGAAAAGTTCTGAACTATGCTTTTTTTTAGGTCGCTAAGGCCTATTTCTCCCACTGCTATTATCTGAGTTTCTCTCTCATGTAATATCGTGGGTTTATTGATGATATATATCTATTACATGCTTCTGATGGAGAGATTTTATATGGTTTCTATTAAAGATTATCCGGATTTTAATAATCCAATTACTTCTTTGCTCGAAGGCAATGGTGCATCAATCCTGACTGAAAATGCTCGTCAACTGCTGGAAGGCGATTTGATTGCATTGTCATGGAAGAACCACACTGTGCGCACGGAGAAACTGACCGTTCGGGATATTAATTCAATCGAAGAAGCATTCAGTAAACATAGCCTTTATGGCTCATCTTCTGCCCCTGTTGTTGGCGGAAGCTGCTGTTGTTGTACCGCTCCATGCTGTTGTACTGCCGTAGCGGTTGTGCAAGCAGCTTAATCTGAATGACTGCACTTCCATCGCTACTTCCTGATGGTAGTGCAGTTCTTATTAGTAAAGCAGTCGCGTGTAGAGTAGAAGGGAAATCCATGAGTGATAAATTAATTCTGTTACCAATACAGATCATTGAGATGGAAGATGCAATCATCCTTAAAAGAGGTCTGTCACAGCTATTAATTCCAAACCCCAATGTGTTACTAATTATCCGTGTTGTTCAAAAAGCACTATTACTACAGCCCTACTCAGTTACTGAATTGAAATCGCTTTTTGCTGCTCCAGTACAACCGTTGGTTGAAGAATTACTGAACAAGCTTTTAGAAAAGCGTTTTTTACAATTACAAACCGAAACATCACAAGACGATAAACATCTTAATAATGAACAGTTATCTGTTGAGTCAACCCAGGAAGTCTTTTACTGGCATTTTAATCAACATCAGGAACAGGTGGCTAGCACTCTCAATCAGAAATATTGGTTATTTGTGGGTGTTAATAAACTTAATATGCTTTTACTTCAGTCTATGCAACGGGAAGGATTGAAAAATTACCTGATCATTGACGACCCGATGCTAAGAAATATTGACTTCTTTGATGATAATCACCAATTGTCATCTTCCTTCTGGAAGCAAGAAGTGGATTACATTATCAGTGAAGACCGGCTATTTTCTGATGAGCACAGGGATAAAATAGGTTTTGTGGTTGCAGCTTCAGAGTTTGGTAGTTTCTTTTTGCTTGAGCGTTGGAATGAATATGCGGTCAGACAACAACTCGCTTTTTATCCTGTATTGCTGCAAAACATGATTGGCTACGCAGGGCCTTTAGTGATCCCAGAAGAGGGGGCTTGTTTGGCTTGCTTGAAATCAAGACAAAACTCACACAGTGATGGATTTGCAGAGCGCCGAATCACCGAACAGTACGCTTTTGCTGGACAGAAGGTTGCCGCTTACCACGAGTCGATGTTGCAAACTCTCGCGGCCGTTGCACAGTTCGATCTGGTGAAGTTTATTAGCAACATTCAGTGGGAAGTCGGTACGCTGTGTGAAATTGATCTGCTCGCTGGCAGTATGACCAGGCGTAAATTGTTGAAAGTCCCACGTTGCCCTATTTGTAGCGGTTTGCACGGTATCCCTCCGACTAACCTTCATAAACAGCTGACTTCTGATGAAGAATGGCAAGAAATTAGGCAAACGGTAGGTGACTATGAAAATTGAGTTACAAAGCCCATTGTCTCGCATGGTGGATGCGCTGCCCTACCTTTTAGACCGACGTATTGGCATTATTGGGCAGGTACAGGAACATCCTGTCGAAGCCGATTCACCGAGATTTTTTCGTTATATCTGCATTGCGGCAGATACTACGGCTTTTGGTGAATATCGTAATTTCGCAGTCGGTAGCGGTGCTGCGATTAGTCGTGAAATGGCATTGGCTAAAACTATTGGTGAAGCCATTGAGCGTTATTGTGCGGCTATTTATGATAAATCCGAAATGCCACTGAGCAGCTATGAGCAAGCGGCGTTTTCCTGCATACATCCTGAGCAGTTTGTGCTGTATTCATCCGAACAACACAGCCACAGCGACTTCATGTTTGATCCGTTTCTTCCCTCATCGCCTGTCCGATGGGTACCAGTCATTGATTTAAAAAGTAATAGGCCAGTTCATGTGCCAGCTTCCATGGTTTACGTGCCTTACTTTTTTTACAAGAGTGGTGAGGAAACGCCAATTGTTCAGCCCATTTCTACCGGACTGTCCTGCCATTGTAGTTATGAAGAAGCGGCGATAGGAGGGTTGTGCGAGGTTATTGAGCGGGATTGCTTCATGATCACATGGCAAGCAAGATTGAGTCGCGAACAAATCAGGCAAGATAATCTTTCTGATACCAATCGCGATTTAATACAACGCTTTACTGCTGTCGGATATCAGGTGTATCTGATGGATATTAGTAATGAAAGCCAGATTCCAGCAGTTATGGCTATTGCTCGCCACAATACAGACTATGTGCCGCTGGTCGTGGCTGCATCTGTTGCATTGAGTGCCGAAGAGGCTATCCGTAAGGCTCTGGAAGAATTAGCACATACGGAACGATACGCTTTCCAGATTAAAGGCGAGCTTCCTCGCTTAGAAAGCGATCCTGAATATGACAACATTAAGGGCCAGGTAGATCATGTCAATTTCTGGTTAGATCCTGCCAATGCTCGGTATGCCGACTTTTTACATGCATCAACCCATTTCCGTGATTATCAAGACATGCCTGATTTTACTGGTCGGACTCACGCTATCAGCTTACAGAACTTGGTTGATAGGTTGGATAAGACGGGTTATCAGGCGTTGATCTGCGACATTACAACATCAGACGTCCGCGAACTTGGTTTTTGGGTCATTAGAGCGATGATCCCCGGCTATCAACCACTGTTCATGGGGCATCACAATAGGCCCCTAGGCGGTAAACGCTTGTGGAAAGTACCACAATTGCTTGGTTTTCCGGGGGTAGCCCCAGACTCTACCGGAAATCCATTCCCCCACCCATTCCCATGATCGCTGCTGCAAAGGGACATCTATGCTGAATTCTTTATGGAAAAAAACTGAGCTGGAATCTGACTCCGCTGATATGGCCTGGGAGCAATTCCATGAAAGTTCCAAAACCAGTCGTTATGATGCAGCACTGCCAAATGAGCAGATTGTTGCTGAAATGAATAACCTGTATACCAGCCTGCCGTATAAAAATTTTGAACCTATTCCGTTACCTGCAACGCTGTCACCCATCAACACTGATTTCGCCACCGTTATTCAGGCAAGACAAACGCCAGCTAAAGTTACCGCTGCGCCACTGACATTGACACAGCTACGTACTATTCTGCATTTTGCCTATGGTGAGACCAGAGACAACAAAAGTAACCCTACCATCCATCGTCCCTTTCGGACGGCCCCATCCGGTGGTGCGTTGTACCCACTGGAACTCTATTTTTACCATTCTGGACAAATTGAAGGTTTGGCTGCCGGGATCTATCACTACTCACCGGTGCTTAATGCGCTGCATTTTATCAAACCTGGCAATTTTCATTCAGAGCTGGCACAAGCTTTAGTTGAGTTCCAGAGCCATCTGGCAGAACAGCTATCTGTGGTCATTTTTATCACCGGGATGTTTCAACGTTCCATTTTTAAATACCGTAATAAAGGGTATCGCTTCTGCCTTTTGGAGGCCGGGCATGTCGCGCAGAATATTAATCTTGTTGCTACCGCATTACAGCTTGGTGTGATCAATCTTGGTGGTTTTTATGACCGTAAAATAGATGACTTATTGGAAATAGACGGTCTGAATCACTCTATCCTCTATATGAACGGCTTATGTGCGGGAGGAAACGATGAACCTGATGCCTACTGAACTACCGGTTATCACCCGTCAAATAGCGTCCCCCCTACTTGAAGTATGGTACTGGCACCGTCTTTGTGATTTACAAACCCAAATCGGCTGGCAGGATGCCAGCACTGATTGCCTGTTTGCCGATCTGAGCTTAGGCAGCTGGCGTGGACATTGGTTGGCACATCAGTTGGCGGCTCAGTTGGATATATCCTCACCAGACAAGGTACAGCCTGAGCTGTACAGCAGTGCATCTTTGCAAGGTGGTGATGCTGAAACTATTCGACTGCTTATTGATAACGAAAGCGAAGGCGATCAAAATTTTATAACGGCGTATCAATTCGCGCGCCGCTTGATTGCCGCATTCACACAACAGCAGCGGAGGTTCATCCTCGTTGTTGCTCCTGTCGCTCAGCAGCTATGGGGACGTGAGAATCTACAATTACTCAGGTTACTGGCAAATGCGGCGCCATCCTATGGTTTCCGATTGGGTTTGTTATTACGCTCGGATGCAGGTCTACCGGAATTAGATGATTTTCAATTCAAAATCAATAATAAACCGGCATCACCACTCAATCAGGAGGATGGCGCTGCGTTAAAACGTCCGGAATTTTCCATCCCTGGCATATTGTCTGCAAATTGGCTGCGACCCGATCTTGAACTGCCGGCAGAAATTGTACAGCTTGCTTATGGCAATCTGTTGCTATCGCCTAATTTACGCCCATCGACGTCGATAGAACCTGGTTGTTTACCATCGCTGCCTGATGAACTCAAAGTTGTGTTTGCGTTGCAGCAACAGCCACAGGATGTTGAATTTTTACAACAGCAAGCTGGGATGCGATTTGCAGAAGGTGGGTACGAGCTGGCTTATTTTATTCTCGAACAGATTGAAAAATCACCGTTATCTGTTTTGCAGAAGGCGTTAATTGAAGCACAGAAACAGAAGATTGCCATCGCTTTAATGGATTTTTCACGCGCAGCGGCTGGGGCCTTGCCTGATACCAGCTTGCCTGATGACGTGCAGGCTTCACTGTATCAGAGCAAGGCCTGGGGACTGGTTATGATCGGTCAGCCCGCTCAAGCCGAACCGTATTTTGCCAAAGCCCGTCAGTTGTTAGATCCACAGCATGACCCCCGTTTGTATCTTTATTTACTGAATATTTCGGCGCTGAATCAGTTGCGACTTGGGGACTCGGAGGCGGCGTTGGCGATCGAAAAATCCATTGAGCAGCAATTGGCCTTATTACAAACTCCCGATTGGCATCTGACTTATATTAATTGTCTTAATCTTGCTCGCATTTATAAAAAACAGCGGAGTTTCTCAAAAGCCGAACACTATTATCGTCAAGGCTTTTCAGTGAACGAGCAACTGCGTAATGAAAGTGATTTGCTCTATATGAATTTTTGTCTGGCCCAGTTGGAGGCCTTACAAGAACGACATCAGCAAGCCTTGTTTTACTGGCTTCGGACCGCTCTGCATTGGTTGTCTAATCCTCTGCCAGAAGCATTGGCTCCTCGGGTGGTCCAGGCAATTTTGAACCGACCGCTGTCGAACAAAGAGTCCTCTCCTGAACAGATCTCTGCCAGCCTTTTGCAAAGCCTGCGGCAATCCTGCCAGCAATTAGGTTTAGAGGTACAGAGTGCCGATCGCTGTATTGCTTTTGGCCGCATTAATGACACGGAGCAGGCACAACAATGTATTGGGCTACCGGGACTCAGCTTATTAATCAGCAGAGAATATACGGTACCACTTCCGTTTGATGGAGATGCCTGCCGGCAGCTTAATCAGTGGGTGCTAGGGCTATTACAGTTGCTGCTGCCGCAACTTGAGCTTGAAGGAATTCGCAGCGTGTTAACCGATCAGCAATATGGTATTGAATTGCCTGCGACAGCCAGAGAAACGCTATGGTCATGTCTGAAATGGCAGGTGCCTGAGCTGATTTTTGCTGGCCAGCATTATGATGTTCCTTTGGAAGACAACAATGTTGCAGCAATAACGTCGAGCCAACGTCATCTCAGCCACAGTGCATTGTTCAATAGTTTTCGTGTGGTACACAGCAAAGCCATCAGCTATGTAAAAAATGGACCACAGGGGTGGCAAGTCGTGTTTAAACGCTATCGTCCAGCCTTAAAGCTGTCTTCACGACAGCAAGCTTTATTGCAGTATGTGCAGGAAGAACGAAGTTTGGAGCAACTGTGTCAATTTCTGCAAATAGCCCCGGAAGAATGTTTGCGTCGGTTGCATCAATTGACCGAACAACGATTGATACAGGTACACTGATGAGTACTGTGTTGCCTTTCACGCTTGAAGCCCAGCAGGGACACTTGCAGTGCTGGGCTGCAATTGCTATCTCACTGGGCCGTTTTTATCAGCGGCAGTTTGTCCCAACGCAGCAGGCGTTTGCTCGCCTGGTCTTAGGTGCTAATTGTGATCAGGTATGTCCACCGTTGCAGGCGATGCGATATATGCACTTAGAATACCAAGAGCAGGAAGGTATGCTCCCCTTGGGGCAGCTCAAGTCACATTTACAGTCAGGCCATCCGTTATTAGTGGCGATGAGATATTTCATTGGTTGGCATCTGGTCGTTATTTATGGTGTTGATGAAGAGGATAAAGTCTGGATTGCCGATCCACTATACGGCTTGGCTTGTTCACCGTATGAACAGCTACAGCAAAGCTATCTGCAACATTACCATTGGAGTCACAGCTACCTATTTGTACGTCATATTGAATCTCTGGCGGAGGAAGCGATGTCCGAGCAAGAAAGGACGCTTCGTTCATGATGCATAAATTATACGAGGCTTGAACACCCTGATATATAAGTTTAAGGGTGTGAGCGTTGCCAGTTTTAATTTTTATATCAAGTGATTACATGGTGTGCAAAAGGACTCATGTCGTGTCTGAAGGACTCTTATCGCTGCCATTGCCTATCAATTCAGCTTATCTTGGCTTCATGCTAAGATGACAAATTGACTATAGTCCCAGTCTGATACTATGAATTGATCTTTGTGGATGCCTGGGATACGCCAGGCATCCTCTTATACGCTGTGTAGATACGGTGTACGTTGATTACGATGATTCTTCTCGCTGTTCCACTGGCGCTGTTGGGGCTGCGTTTTCCTTCGTCTGTAATGCGCTTTCCCTGCTGGGGATACTGGGTCTGGTTGCGGCATCGGTCAGAAAATCAATGACGCGCATGAGCGCTTCAGGTGCGGGCTGACGTTTTATCTGTGTGTGAATGCTGTATTTGGCACGCGTATCCGTAGCCCGGGTTTGCGCCGATTTGTGTGATACCCGCCCGGCCATTTTGACCTTGAAGGGCCCCCATCCCAGTGAAGCCGCCAGATTGCCGTCTTCGCCTGTGTCATCAGATGAGGATTCACTTTGCGTTACCTCAAGCTCGAAATCTATTGTCCCTTCTTCAATAGAAATAATTGGATGGGTAATGGCGGCAATGAGCGGTATGCGCATCGTTTTTGTCACCGCGCCTTTTGCTGCTCCGCTTTCATCAATAAGCATTTCGTCATAATCGAATTGGATAGCGACGGCTTTATTATTCTGAATGCATACGGATAATAAAAAATCAGTATAGGCTTTGCTGGCTTGAATCTGTGCGTTAATCATTGCCTGTAACGGCCCGCTAATCATATTTTCTAGCGGTAATGCATTAATAACCGAACCGATAAATTGTGAATCCATCGGAACCTCCAATTATCTGTGAGTAGGGTGTAGTATACTATTATTAAAAATAGCAAAGAGAAGGGGGAGTCATATCCGTCAATATACGGAAAAGGTTCCGTATTCTGACATAGTCCTTTTTTAACGGAAATAATGAATTTTTTTGTTGATTCTATACTTAGATGCTTTTACTTATTTTTATGTGATTTTTTATAGTAATGGTTGTTGATAAGGCCCCTCTTAGGGGCTTGCCAAAGGAAATCTACTATTTTTTATAGATTACTGAAAAGTTTTACGTGGTAAAGTCACGATAGGAAGGCAATGAAGAGCCTCCCTGCCATGTATACGGTTTTCGGTTGGTAATCGGGGATTAATGGTCAACTGAATTTTTGTCATCAGATTTTTTTTCTTGAGCATCATTGAGCAAGTAAGTGCCTTTTGTCGCCTGCTTGATTTCCGATGCGACATCCAGGATATCGTTATTCTCTCGATAGCTGAAGAAATTTGCCAGCAGCGTAATCAAGCCTACGCTAATAGCGCCAACCAGATAGCCTAATCCAATCGCATTCTCCATTTTACTGATATTAATGTGAAGGATTTCGGCGATAATTCCCACTAGTGAGAATGCAGATGAAACGCTGATGATAATAATGATTAATGCAGATGTGTACTTGCTATAATCATTTAATTTTTGTGGTCGCCAAAAGAAAGAAATACTCAGGCCTCCGAATAGTCCTGAAATAGATGCAATAATATCACTTATCAGAATGTCATAAATGATAGGGAGTACTGTAGTATCCATAATATATCCATCCTGATATTTTCTATAAAATAGAGTTTTTAAAATATTATTCTAGTGTAACGGGTTGTAGGAAAAGTGTTTTTTCTGCTTCTCTACGACGTAGAAGCCCTTCTACAACCTGTTCACCATCTTTGTCCCAGCGTGGAAACTGAGCAGCAGCGGCGGAATAGTTACCCTGGTTAAGCAGGCGTAATAATGTCGATTCCTCCAGGTTTTCTACACCCAGGTTATAGGTGAATGACGTTAGTGCCCCAAATTGATTTTCATTAAGATCGACTTTCACATAATGTTGTACACCGGTTTCCGCTGTCTTTAAGTCCTGACGTAACAGTAAGTCGGCTTCTTGAAGGGTAATGCCGTTATCAAAATTTTCATGTGGCAGTATTAAATGCCCATACCCAATGGTCCATCTGCCTGCGGTATCGAGATATTTTGTTAATTTTAATCCTTCAAAGCTCTTAATGAGATCGAGACCAGCTTCATTGATCGTTTCAGGAATGTTAGCCATTATTTTTTTCCTCTTGTGTTATTTGGGGAAGAACGAGATTGGTATATTCATCAATTAACCGCATGATGCTTTCCGGAGGTTCGAGCGCAGTGAACTGCATTTCTATATCGACGTGCTGACTATTCCTTCCTTTTGTATTTTTGCCTGAAGGTGAGATACTGACGTGAAAATTGCTGATGTTGTAATCGTCTAAAGATGGGGCTATTTCGTCCTTGCTGACCGCATCGGCTCTCACTGTCATCTGCACTTTCATTTTTTCCAGCATCAATCCTCTTGGAGTCGATAGGGCAACCAGTGGCAGTGCGACGTGGTGTTGGGAATCGAGTTGAATTGCAACCGTCTTTGGGATTAACGTTCCATCGGAGTCACGTTCAAAAAAAGGATCAAGCGTTTTTTGATATTGATGAGCAATAAACTGATTGGCTGCGGTGGCAGCATGCTGCATACCTTGGGCAATATCTGCTAATGTTACCGTCCTTGATGATGTAACTTGATCGTTTAGTGTGGAATGAGGATTTTTCTCCTGAGAGTCATTAATACGCTCTGATTTTTTATTTCCCCATGTAATCCAATTTTTTAATGACATACTTTCTCCTTACCTTATTCGACAATCGACGAAAATAAAAACTGGGAGGGAGTAAATGATAACTGACTAAAACGTTAACGGGTAATGAGATAACATTCTATCAGCCATTGTGTTGGAATTTTCATGCAATATGTCATAGGCCGATTTTTGCTAACTTAAAGGGATGTTGTATTAAATAATCTTATACATAATTATGAAATTATTTCGCTATGATGGTTTTTTCTGAGATAATTATTTATTGCTACTCATATTCCTCTTGCGGCACTTACCTGAAAGTATCATGTCAGTATGTGTGAATAAGTCTTACTGTGTCTATAAGGTAAACGGCATATGCCAAATGGCGTGACATGAATCTTTCAATATAGGCTAAAAATTCTTAGAGGATATTTTCGAATATGACATTTTGAAATAAAGGTAAATGGAGATTGCACAGTGAATGTTGTTGTTATTGATAAGTCCCCTGTTTTCATTCAAGGGTTATCCATTGGACTGAATGACTTTATGCACGATGTCAATGTTATTGGCGTGAATGACATTGATGAAGTGTGGTCTTGCCTTGACGGAATGAGTCAGGTTTTTATTTTGCTAAATTGTAATAAAGAAAGTGGGGAGTATAGTTTTTTCCTTGAAACGCTGCATGAGAAATACATTGGCGTCAGTGTAATTATTATGGTGGATGTTATTGAAAGACATATTTTGAATAACTATCTGAAACACCATGTTATGGGTGTCGTTCTTAAAACATCGCCCGTTGATTCTATTGCTCAGGCATTAAAAACCGTATCGATGGGTATGGTCTGTTTACCGGATGATGGCGTGATCTATGAAGGGTGGAGTGTCGACAACAGTGTAAAAGGCAAACTGAGTGAAAGGCAGCATGAGGTCCTGCAACTGATTGCATCAGGCGCCTCTAATAAACAAATTAGTCGGACATTAAACATCAGTGCAGGAACCGTGAAGTCGCATTTGGAGTCGATTTTCAGGCGACTTAATGTGCGTAACAGAACACAGGCTGCGATTGTACTATTAGAAGAAGAACGAAGATAAGTTTCGTCCCATTACATTATTTAGCTGTTGTTTTATTAAAGCATCAGGGAATCCCCACTGTGTCATCTTTTTTAGCCACTTCAAGTACCCGTGCCTTTCTTCGACGGTTGGTTTGCTTTGCGGCTGGTATGACGACACAAGATCTGTTGATAAAAGTAAAAGACCTATCACCGTGAGCTGCCTCCCGGTGGTCGATGGTTCTTGACAAAGGCACGTATTACGCGTATAAGAATCGCCTTCGAACCAATCCTATCGATGACTTGCATTTCTGGAGTTGTCAGCGTAGTATTTGCCACGTTTTCGGACGCGGGGTGGAGCAGCTTGGTAGCTCGTCGGGCTCATAACCCGAAGGTCGTCGGTTCAAATCCGGCCCCCGCAACCACTTAACTTCCAGTAAAGTGTTTTTTCAAATACGTTCTTCACTCAATTTCTATCTCTTTTTGCAGTGATTTTTGAAAAAATCCTTCACCGAAAGTTATGCCGCGCTGGTTTGCGGTATTAGGGTCCAGTTGCATAAAGCCCCGATTTTTCGGGGTTTTTTGTTATTTGGCAACAAACAACTGGGCTATTAGGCCCTTTTTTTATGTCTTGGGGGTGGGCTTGTCCACATTAGAGCAAAAATTAACAGAGATGATTTCAGCACCCGTGGCCGCATTAGGCTACGAATTAGTTGGGATTGAGTTCATCCGCAGTCGCCAATCGACACTGCGTATCTATATTGATAGTGAAGATGGCATCACTGTTGATGATTGTGCTGATGTCAGCCACCAGGTCAGTGCGGTATTGGACGTCGAAGATCCAATCACTGTCGCCTATAACCTGGAAGTTTCGTCTCCAGGGCTTGAGCGTCCCTTATTCACGGCAGAACACTATCTGCGTTTCATCGGTGAAGAGGTGGCAGTGGTGCTGCGTATGGCAGTCCAGAATCGCCGTAAATGGTTGGGTGTAATCAAAGCTGTTGACGGCGAAATGATCACCATAACAGTGGAAGGCAAAGATGAAGTATTCGCGCTGAGCAACATCCAGAAAGCGAATCTTGTACCCCACTTTTAAAGTTTGGATGAGGCAACTAGGATGAACAAAGAGATTCTGGCTGTTGTTGAAGCAGTTTCCAATGAGAAAGCCGTCCCGCGCGAGAAGATTTTTGAAGCGCTGGAAACCGCACTGGCGACAGCGACCAAGAAAAAATACGAGCAGGAAATTGATGTTCGCGTCAGTATCGATCGCAAAACGGGCGATTTTGATACCTTCCGTCGTTGGTTAGTGGTGAATGAAGTCACTCAGCCAACGCGCGAAATCACGCTTGAAGCCGCGCAGTTCGAAGATCCTGCCCTTGATGTTGGCGGTTACGTTGAAGATCAGATCGAATCTGTAACCTTTGACCGTATTACGACGCAAACGGCAAAACAGGTTATCGTGCAGAAAGTTCGTGAAGCTGAACGTGCGATGGTTGTTGATCAGTTCCGTGAGCAAGAAGGCGAGATTATCACCGGTGTCGTGAAGAAGGTGAACCGTGATAATATTTCGCTTGAAGTCAGACCAATCGATGGCTCTAACACCAGCGCAGAAGCGGTAATCGGCCGCGAAGATATGCTGCCTCGTGAGAATTTCCGCCCTGGCGACCGTATTCGTGGCGTACTGTATTCTGTTCGTCCTGAAGCTCGCGGTGCTCAACTGTTTGTCAGCCGTTCCCGTCCGGAAATGCTGGTTGAACTCTTCCGCATTGAAGTGCCAGAAATCGGTGAAGAAGTTATCGAGATTAAGGCTGCGGCCCGCGATCCGGGTTCACGTGCGAAAATTGCAGTGAAGACGAATGACAAGCGTATCGATCCTGTCGGTGCTTGTGTTGGTATGCGTGGCGCACGCGTGCAGGCTGTTTCCAGTGAACTGGGCGGCGAGCGTATTGACATCATTCTGTGGGATGACAACCCTGCACAGTTTGTGATCAATGCCATGGCGCCTGCCGATGTCGTATCGATCGTGGTTGATGAAGATACCTGCACGATGGATATCGCCGTTGAGTCGAGCAACCTGGCTCAGGCGATTGGTCGTAACGGGCAAAACGTACGTTTGGCTTCTCAACTGCTGAAACAGCATCGTTCAGACGACCGTTGGGAACTGAACGTGATGACAGTGGAAGATCTTCAGGCCAAGCATCAGGCTGAAGCACATGCTGCAATCGACGTCTTTACCAAGCACCTTGATATTGATGACGAGTTTGCCACCGTGCTGGTTGAAGAAGGTTTCTCCTCACTTGAAGAACTGGCCTACGTGCCAATCAAGGAATTGCTGGCTATCGAAGGCCTTGATGAAGAAACCGTTGAAGCATTGCGTGAGCGTGCTAAAGCCGCATTAACAACGCTGGCACTGGCGCATGAAGAAAGCCTTGGTGACGGTCAACCTGCTGAAGACTTGCTTAGCTTGCCTGGGCTGTCGCGTGAGTTGGCGTTCAAGCTTGCTGCGATCGGTGTTTGTACGCTGGAAGATCTTGCTGAACAGGGCGTTGACGACCTGACAGATATTGAAGAGCTCAATGATGAGCAAGCGGGCGAATTGATTATGGCCGCACGTAATATCTGTTGGTTTGGCGACGACAACGAATAACGAACTGTAGCAGGAAAGGAACAGCATGACAGATGTAACCGTAAAATCGCTGGCCGCAGAGATTCAAACTCCGGTTGACCGCCTGATACAGCAGTTTGCTGATGCGGGAATGACCAAGTCTGCATCGGACTCTGTGACCCAGCATGAAAAAGAAACATTATTGGCGCACCTAAACCGCGATCGCGGTAATGCGCAGGGTAAACTGACGCTGCAACGTAAAACGCGCAGCACGTTAAATGTCCCTAGCACTGGCGGTAAAAGTAAGTCGGTGCAGATCGAAGTCCGCAAGACACGCACTTATGTAAAACGCGATCCGATTGATGCCCAACAGGCGGAAGAGGAAGAGCAGGCACGGCGTGAAGCGGAAGAACAGGCACAACGTGCCGCTGAAGAGCAGGCTAAACGCGAGGCCGAACTGCGCGAAGCTGCTGAGAAAGCGAAACGTGCTGCCGACGAGCAAGCCAAACGTGAAGCCGCTGAAAAAGCTAAGCGTGATGTAGCGGAAAAAGAAAAAGTGACGAACCAACAAAACGAAAATATGACCAAGCCGGCTCAGGCCGAGAAAGCGAAGCGCGAAGCTGAAGCTGCCGAACTTAAGCGTAAAGCGGAAGAAGCGGCACGTCTGAAAGTTGAAGAAGAAGCCCGTCGCATTGCTGAAGAAGCCCGTCGTATGGCCGAAGAGAATGCCGGACGTTGGGAAGCGGAAAGCGCTAAACCTGAAGAGTCTGCCGATTATCATGTGACGACGTCTCATCATGCCCGTGAAGCGGAAGATGAAAATGACCGTCAGGTTGAAGGCGAACGCCGCAGCCGCAGCCGTGCTGGCAAAGTGACCAAGCAGAAGAAAGGCAATCGCCAGTCTGAGTCTAAGGCTGACCGCGAAGAAGCGCGTGCGGTTACCCGTGGTGGTAAAGGTAAACGTAAGCCAAGCTCCCTGCAGCAGAGCTTCAATAAGCCTGCTCAGGCCGTTAACCGTGATGTTGTAATCGGTGAAACCGTTACCGTTGCTGAACTGGCTAACAAAATGGCAGTGAAAGGCTCTCAGGTCATCAAAGTGATGATGAAACTGGGCGCGATGGCAACGATCAACCAGGTTATCGACCAGGAAACGGCGCAACTTGTTGCCGAAGAGATGGGCCATAAAGTTATCCTGCGTCGTGAGAACGAGCTGGAAGAAGCGGTAATGAGCGACCGTGATACGGGTGTTGCAGCGGAATCCCGTGCGCCAGTCGTGACCATCATGGGCCACGTTGACCACGGTAAAACCTCACTGCTTGACTATATTCGTTCAACCAAGGTCGCAGCGGGTGAAGCGGGTGGCATTACCCAGCACATTGGTGCTTACCACGTTGAAACTGACAACGGTATGATTACGTTCCTGGATACACCGGGACACGCCGCGTTTACCGCAATGCGTGCTCGTGGTGCTCAGGCAACAGATATCGTGGTACTGGTTGTCGCAGCAGATGATGGCGTGATGCCTCAGACCATCGAAGCTATCCAGCATGCGAAAGCGGCTCAGGTTCCGGTTGTTGTTGCAGTCAACAAAATCGATAAGCCTGACTCTGATCCGGATCGTGTGAAAACTGAACTGTCTCAGTACGGCATCATGCCGGAAGAGTGGGGCGGCGAATCTCAGTTTGTCCACGTATCCGCTAAAGCTGGTACCGGCATCGACGAACTGCTGGATGCGATTCTGTTGCAGGCCGAAGTTCTGGAACTGAAAGCGGTCCGTAGCGGCATGGCGAACGGCGTTGTGATCGAATCCTTCCTGGATAAAGGTCGTGGCCCGGTTGCAACCGTACTGGTACGTGAAGGTACGCTGAATAAAGGCGATATCGTTCTGTGCGGCTTCGAATATGGCCGTGTCCGTGCGATGCGTGATGAATTAGGTCGTGAAATTACGTCCGCGGGTCCTTCTATTCCTGTAGAGATTCTCGGTCTGTCCGGTGTACCTGCCGCAGGTGACGAAGCGACAGTGGTTCGTGATGAGAAGAAAGCGCGCGAAGTGGCCTTGTATCGTCAGGGTAAATTCCGTGAAGTTAAACTGGCTCGTCAGCAGAAGTCTAAACTGGAAAACATGTTTGCCAACATGACGGAAGGTGAAGTTTCTGAACTGAACATCGTGCTGAAATCTGACGTTCAGGGTTCTTGCGAAGCGATTTCCGATTCACTGCAGAAACTGTCTACTGATGAAGTGAAAGTGAAGATTGTCGGTTCCGGTGTGGGCGGTATCACAGAAACGGACGCCACGCTGGCAGCGGCATCGAATGCGATTATCCTTGGCTTTAACGTGCGTGCAGACGCATCAGCTCGCCGCGTAGTTGAAGCGGAAAGCCTGGATCTGCGTTATTACTCCGTCATCTATGATCTGATCGACGAAGTGAAACAGGCGATGAGCGGTATGTTGGCGCCTGAATACAAGCAAGAGATCATCGGTCTGGCCGAAGTACGTGATGTCTTTAAATCACCGAAATTTGGCGCTATCGCCGGTTGTATGGTGACTGAAGGTATCGTTAAGCGTCACAACAAGATCCGTGTACTGCGTGACAACGTGGTGATCTATGAAGGTGAGCTGGAATCTCTGCGCCGCTTCAAAGATGACGTTAACGAAGTCCGTAACGGCATGGAATGTGGTATCGGCGTGAAGAACTACAACGACGTTCGCCCTGGCGATATGATCGAAGTCTTTGAAACGATTGAGATCAAACGTACGATCGCGTAATCCGTTTTCAGCGACGACGTAAGTGATTCATAAGGGGGGCCTAGTGCCCCCCGATTTTTACTGGAGAATTTATCATGGCAAAAGAATTCAGCCGCACCCAGCGCGTTGCGCAGGAAATGCAAAAAGAAATCGCCATTATCATTCAGCGTGAAGTGAAAGATCCGCGTATCGGCATGGCGACCGTATCCGGTGTAGAAGTGTCTCGCGATCTGGCGTATGCCAAGGTTTTTGTGACCTTCCTGAATGATAACGAACCAGAGCAAGTCCAAACGGCAATTAAAGCACTGCAGGATGCGTCTGGTTTTATTCGTACTCTGGTTGGTAAAGCCATGCGCCTGCGTGTTGTCCCGGCACTCACATTTTCCTACGACAACTCGTTGGTTGAAGGGATGAGAATGTCCAATTTAGTGACCAATGTGGTCAGAAACGATACGGAACGTCGTTCTGTTACGGGCGAAGATCAGGAGGATTAATGAGTCGTCCTCGTCGCCGCGGCCGTGATATACACGGCGTATTGCTATTAGATAAGCCGCAGGGCGTGTCGTCTAATGATGTTTTGCAGAAGGTAAAACGGATTTTTAACGCCAATAGAGCGGGCCATACGGGGGCGTTGGATCCATTAGCCACCGGTATGTTGCCGATTTGCCTTGGGGAAGCGACGAAATTTTCCCAATACCTGTTGGATTCTGATAAACGCTACCGTGTTATTGCCCGCCTTGGGCAACGAACCGACACCTCTGATGCCGACGGTAACGTGATTGAAGAACGTGCGATTGGTTTTTCTGCTACGGAACTGGAGCAGGCGCTGGAAGGCTTTCGTGGTACCACGCAGCAAGTGCCATCGATGTACTCTGCGCTGAAATACCAAGGGCGTAAGCTGTATGAATATGCCCGCCAGGGGCTGACGGTTCCGCGTGAAGCGCGTGAAATTACCGTGTACGAACTGCAGTTCATTCGCTGGGAAGGCGATGAGCTGGAGCTGGAGATCCACTGTTCGAAAGGGACATACATCCGAACCATTATTGACGATTTGGGCGAAAAGCTGGGCTGTGGCGCGCATGTGATTTACCTGCGGCGTTTGCAGGTGGCCACGTATCCTATCGAAAGAATGGTGACGCTGGAGCAGTTAGCTGCGTTGGTCGAGCAGGCTCAGGCGCAAGAACTCTCGCCTTCACTGAGTCTCGATCCGCTTCTCATGCCGATGGAAAGCCCAGTCATTGATTTTCCTGAAGTGAATTTGACACCCGTTGTTGCTGGTTATTTGAAACTGGGACAGCCTGTTCAGGCCGCGAATGCGCCGCTGAACGGCATGGTGAGAATTACCGAAGGCGACGCGCACAAGTTCATCGGTATGGGTGAGATCGACAGCGATGGCCGCGTTGCGCCGCGGCGTCTGGTTGTTGAGTTTCCGGAGTAAACCCGCCTGTTGCTGCCTTGCTATCGCAGAACGCTGAGGGTAGAATAGCGCGGCTTGACTATTGGGTGGCTGAATTAGAGATCGGCGCCTGTTTTTTTATCTATAATGTTTGGAGTATTACAATGTCTCTAAGTGTTGAAGCTAAAGCTAAAATCGTAGCAGACTTCGGTCGTGGCACTAACGATAGTGGTTCTACTGAAGTTCAGGTTGCTTTGCTGACTGCGCAGATCAACCATCTGCAAGGCCACTTTTCTGAGCACAAAAAAGATCACCACAGCCGTCGTGGTCTGCTGCGTATGGTTTCTCAGCGTCGTAAGCTGCTGGACTACCTGAAGCGTAAAGATGTAGCACGTTACACCAGTCTGATCGAGCGTCTGGGTCTGCGTCGCTAAGTCTTCTGAGTTTCAGTGGGAAGGGGCCTCTTTTGGCCCCTTTCTTCTAGGAAGCGTTAGCAAAACAGAGTAGTGTATTGTTGTTAATATGATCTTTCATTACAGAGGTTCGCGCGGCTAATGAGAGGCTTTATCTGCATGAGCAAGATAAGGGTTGTCATTAGTCGTGAGGATGTAGTGTAAAGATCGGGAGTTCACCGGCGCGTTTATCTTGAATACGTGTAGCGCGCCCCAGCTAAGGATATTATTTTGCTGAATCCGATCGTTCGTAAGTTTCAATATGGTCAGCATACCGTTACGTTAGAGACCGGTATGATGGCACGCCAGGCTACCGCCGCTGTGATGGTAAGCATGGATGACACCGCGGTATTCGTTACCGTTGTCGGCGCGAAAAACGCCAAACCCGGCCAGAGTTTCTTCCCATTAACGGTTAACTATCAGGAGCGTACCTACGCTGCTGGACGTTTCCCGGGTGGTTTTTTCCGCCGTGAAGGTCGTCCAAGCGAAGGCGAAACGCTGATTTCTCGTCTGATCGACCGCCCGATTCGTCCTCTGTTCCCAGAAGGTTTCCTGAATGAAGTTCAGGTAATTGCGACCGTGGTTTCTGTTAACCCACAGGTTAACCCTGACATCGTTGCCATGATTGGTGCCTCTGCGGCGCTGAGCCTGTCCGGTATCCCGTTCAGCGGCCCTATCGGTGCTGCGCGCGTTGGTTACCTGAATGACCAGTATGTCCTGAACCCAACGACGGATGAGCTGAAAGAAAGCCGCCTGGATCTGGTGGTTGCAGGTACAGAAGGCGCGGTTCTGATGGTGGAGTCCGAAGCCGATCTGCTGAGCGAAGATCAGATGCTGGGCGCAGTGGTATTTGGTCACGATCAACAACAGGTTGTGATCGAAAACATCAACGCACTGGTTGCTGAAGCAGGCAAACCGAAGTGGGAATGGCACGCGCCAGAAGTCAATGTTTCTTTAGAACAGCGTGTACAGGCTCTGTCTGAAGCTCGTTTGGGTGACGCTTACCGCATCACTGAAAAACAAGAGCGTTATGCACAAGTTGACGTCATCAAAGCTGACGTTGAAGCCGCTCTGCTGGCAGAAGATGACACGCTGAACGCGGGTGAGATCCAGGAAATCCTGGGCAACGTCGAGAAAAACGTAGTGCGTAGCCGCGTACTGGCTGGCGAACCGCGTATCGATGGCCGTGAAAAAGACATGATTCGTGGTCTGGATGTGCGTACTGGCGTACTGCCGCGTACCCACGGTTCTGCGCTGTTCACCCGTGGTGAAACACAGGCGTTGGTTACTGCTACGCTGGGTACCGAGCGTGATGCGCAGACTATCGACGAGCTGACCGGTGAACGTACCGATCGCTTCCTGCTGCACTATAACTTCCCTCCGTACTCTGTTGGTGAAACCGGTATGGTTGGTTCACCTAAGCGTCGTGAAATCGGTCACGGTCGTCTGGCTAAGCGTGGCGTATTGGCCGTTATGCCGAAGGCGAGCGAGTTCCCGTACACCGTACGTGTGGTGTCTGAAATCACGGAATCCAACGGTTCTTCCTCCATGGCGTCTGTCTGCGGTGCTTCTCTGGCACTGATGGATGCGGGCGTGCCGATCAAATCAGCCGTTGCGGGTATCGCGATGGGTCTGGTGAAAGAAGGCGACAACTTTGTTGTTCTGTCTGACATTCTGGGTGACGAAGACCACCTGGGCGATATGGACTTCAAAGTGGCCGGTAGCCGTGAAGGTATCACCGCACTGCAGATGGATATCAAGATCGAAGGGATTACCCGTGAGATCATGCAGGTTGCTTTGAATCAGGCCAAAGGTGCACGTTTGCACATTCTGGGCGTGATGGAACAGGCAATCAGCACGCCGCGTGGCGATATCTCTGAATTCGCACCACGTATTCACACCATCAAAATCAGCACCGATAAGATCAAAGATGTCATCGGTAAAGGTGGTTCTGTGATTCGTGCGCTGACGGAAGAAACCGGCACCACGATTGAAATCGAAGACGATGGTACTGTGAAGATCGCTTCAACCGACGGCGAAAAAGCGAAACACGCGATTCGTCGTATTGAAGAGATCACTGCCGAAATCGAAGTTGGCCGCGTGTATCAGGGTAAAGTTACCCGCATCGTTGACTTTGGTGCTTTCGTCGCCATCGGCGGCGGCAAAGAAGGTCTGGTGCATATTTCTCAGATCGCCGACAAGCGCGTAGAGAAAGTGACTGACTACCTGCAAATGGGTCAGGAAGTACCGGTCAAGGTTCTGGAAGTTGATCGTCAGGGCCGCGTGCGCTTAAGCATCAAAGAAGCAACTGCGCAAACTCAGGAAGCGGCAACCCCGTCTTCTGAGGAATAACGACTGTTAGAAAACGGTCTTATGGCACCTTGTCTGATTATCATGGCAAGGTGCCACGTGTATCGTAAGGGTATGGATGTCCTTGCGTTGAGCGGTCCGGGACAGGATGTTCATCCAATGTTTGTCTTCGGGAGTGGGAAATGAAGCCTTTCTTGCGCTGGTGTTATGTTGCAACAGCACTCATGCTGGCAGGATGCAGCAACACGGATTGGCGTAAAGACGCAGTATTGGCGATTCCGTTACAGCCTACTTTACAGCAGGAAGTGATCCTGGCACGCATGGAACAAATCCTTGCAAGCCGGGCATTAACCGATGATGAGCGAGCACAGCTATTATATGAGCGCGGAGTGCTGTATGATAGTCTCGGGTTACGGGCATTGGCGCGGAATGATTTTTCACAAGCGCTGACGATCCGCCCTGATATTCCAGAAGTTTTTAACTATTTGGGTATCTATTTAACGCAGGCAGGCAATTTTGATGCTGCCTATGAAGCGTTTGATTCTGTACTAGAGCTTGATCCAACTTACAATTACGCGCGTTTAAACCGGGGCATCGCTTTGTATTACGGCGGCCGCTACCTGTTAGCGCAGGATGATCTGCTGGCGTTTTATCGAGACGATCCGAATGATCCTTTCCGTTCGTTGTGGCTGTATCTTGTGGAGCGAGAAATCAATCCAGAGACGGCCAAAATTGCGTTGAAAAAACGCTATGACGACGCCAAGAAAGGGCCTTGGGGATGGAATATTGTCGAATTCTACCTGGGCGGTATCAGTGAAAAAACACTGATGCAGCGTTTACAGGAAGAAGCTACGGATAACACTTCGCTCGCTGAGCATCTCAGTGAAACTGACTTCTATTTAGGTAAGCACTACCTAAGTCTGGGGGACAAGAACACCGCCTTGGCGCTGTTCAAGCTGACGGTTGCCAACAACGTCCATAACTTTGTTGAGCACCGCTATGCATTGTTGGAATTGGCGCTATTAGGCCAAGAGCAAGACGACCTATCAGGATCGGACCAGCAATAGCTGACGAACACGTAATCAGCCTGAAAAACTTCGGTTATCACCTTCACGGGTGAGGGCTTTTTTGTTCGCTTTTTAATCCAATTTGAGCCGGTTCACACTTTTCAATGAAAATGACTGAAAATTTTCACGACGAGTTATGTAGACTGGCCGCCATGTGTAATGAGGCACGTGTACATGACTGATTTAGTAACTTCTTTTGCCGATTTGGGGTTGAACACCTCTATCCTTAATGCCCTGACTGATTTGGGCTATGAAAAACCGTCTCCGATTCAGGCGGAATGTATTCCTCACCTGCTGAACGGTCGCGATGTGCTGGGTATGGCACAGACCGGTAGCGGTAAAACAGCAGCGTTCTCTCTGCCATTACTGAACAACCTGAAACCTGAACTTAAAGCACCACAAATTTTGGTGCTGGCACCGACCCGTGAGCTGGCGGTGCAGGTAGCAGAGGCCTGCAATGATTTCTCCAAACATATGCACGGCGTGAACGTCGTCGCACTGTACGGCGGCCAACGCTATGACGTGCAACTGCGCGCGCTGCGTCAGGGTGCGCAGATTGTCGTGGGTACGCCGGGTCGTCTGCTGGATCACCTGAAACGCGGTACGCTGGATCTGTCCAACCTGAGTGGTCTGGTACTGGACGAAGCTGATGAAATGCTGCGTATGGGCTTCATCGAAGATGTTGAAAACATCATGGCGCAGATCCCTGCTGAACATCAGACTGCGCTGTTCTCTGCGACCATGCCAGAAGCGATTCGCCGCATTACGCGCCGCTTCATGAAAGATCCGCAGGAAGTTCGCATTCAATCCAGCATTACCACGCGTCCAGACATCAGCCAGAGCTACTGGACGGTGCAGGGTATGCGTAAAAATGAAGCGCTGGTACGCTTCCTGGAGGCGGAGGATTTTGATGCGGCGATTATTTTCGTTCGTACCAAGAATGCGACGCTGGAAGTGGCTGAAGCCCTGGAACGTAGCGGTTACAACAGTGCTGCGCTGAACGGTGACATGAACCAGGCGCTGCGTGAGCAAACGCTGGAGCGTCTGAAAGATGGCCGTCTTGATATCCTGATCGCGACCGACGTTGCGGCGCGTGGTCTGGACGTTGAGCGTATCAGCCTGGTAGTCAACTACGATATCCCGATGGATGCCGAGTCTTACGTTCACCGTATTGGCCGTACTGGTCGTGCGGGTCGTGCGGGCCGTGCTCTGCTGTTTGTTGAAAACCGTGAGCGTCGCCTGCTGCGCAACGTTGAGCGCACAATGAAGCTGACTATTCCTGAAGTGGAATTGCCAAATGCTGAATTGCTGGGTCAACGCCGTCTGGCCAAGTTTGCCGCTAAAGTACAGCAGCAGCTGGAAAGCAGCGATCTGGATATGTACCGCGCGCTGCTGACGAAGCTGCAACCGCAGGAAGAGCTGGATATCGAAACGCTGGCTGCTGCGCTGCTGAAAATGGCACAGGGCGAACGTCCTCTGATTCTGCCACCGGATCCTGTGTTCCGTCCTCGTCGCGAATTCCGCGATCGTGATGATTCCCGTAGTGATTCACGTGGCGATCGTCGCCGCGATCCGCGCGATTCTCGTGACAGCCGTGACGGTGATCGTCCGCAACGTCGTGAGCGTCGTGATGCAGGTGAGATGGAGCTGTATCGCATCGAAGTGGGTCGTGATGATGGTGTTGAAGTTCGTCACATCGTTGGCGCGATTGCTAACGAAGGTGATATCAGCAGCCGCTATATCGGTAACATCAAGCTGTTCGCGTCTCACTCGACGATTGAACTGCCGAAAGGTATGCCGGGCGACCTGTTATCACACTTTACCCGCACGCGTATTCTGAACAAGCCGATGAACATGCAATTGCTGGGTGATGCTCAGCCGCATGAACGTCGTGGCGGTGGCCGTCCTGGTGGCGAACGCCGTGATGGCGCAGCGCCGCGTCGCTCTTTCGGCGGTGGTGAACGTCGTGAAGGTAACGGTGGTGAGCGTCGCGAGCGTTCTTTCAACCGTGATAACCGTGATGGTGCTTCACGCGCTCCACGTCGTCGTCCTGCTGACGCGTAAGCTTCACTTCAGCTTGTTTCAATACAGGCTGTTGTAACAACATCGGCTTCAATGCAAAACGACCCGTTCAGGGTCGTTTTTTTTGGCTAAAACAAATCTATCAACGTGTGCTACAGCGTTTGCCGTACATCCATCGCGATCTCAAACGATTGCAGACGCGCCTGATGGTCAAATATTTGGCCATTGATCATCACTTCATCCGCCTGTGTTTCTCGCAAAAGGCTCTGTAATCCATGCCGTACCTTGGTGCGATCGCCAACAATCGACAGTCGTAATGCTTGATCCGCGCCAAACTGCTCAGCAGGTGATCCGACCGTGTCGATGTTTTCTACCGGAGCGGGCAGCGGGCCCGGTGCGCCACGGCGCAGGTTGATAAACTGTTGCTGCATCGAGGTAAAGAGGAAACGTGCATCCCGATCGCTCTCTGCCGCGACGACATTCACGCAGACCATCGCGTAAGGTTTGGCGTGCGTGGCTGAAGGGATAAAGTGTTCGCGATAGAGGCGGAACGCTTCCAGCAACATATCGGGGGCGAAATGGGCGGCGAAGGCAAAAGGCAATCCCAATCTTGCGGCCAGCTGAGCGCTGTACAGGCTTGAGCCCAATAGCCAGATAGGAACGTGTAAACCTTGCCCCGGAACGGCTTGTACCGGCTGGCCCGGCTGCGCATCGGCGAAATAGCGTTGCAGTTCCTGCACATCGCGTGGGAAATCTTCAATATCGGCATTGAGGTGACGGCGCAGCGCCATCATGGTGCGCTGGTCGGTGCCGGGGGCGCGGCCTAATCCCAAATCGATACGGCCGGGATACAGCGACTCCAGCGTACCGAACTGCTCGGCGATGACGAGCGGTGAGTGGTTTGGCAGCATCACGCCGCCAGAGCCGAGACGGATGCGTTCCGTTCCCGAGGCAAGGTAGCCGAGCAGCACGGATGTTGCTGCGCTGGCGATACCGGTCATGCTGTGGTGTTCAGCCAGCCAATAGCGGTGATAGCCCCATTTTTCTGTATGTTGCGCCAGATCCAGCGAGCGATGGAAGGCGTCACGCGCTGTCGCACCTTGCGGAATAGGCGCAAGATCGAGGACGGAAAACACAGTGGATTGAGAAGGTGTGGACATAATATGGCTCACTTTGTTGTTCACTGACTCCACCCATTCGGTGGATGCTAATGCCGTCAGTCAATGGTGAAAGTCAGAGCAGTATGCGGGAATGTCACGGTTATACGTAGTTCAAAGGTGCGCTTAGGAAGGAAAGGGCGGCTGGCCGCCCTGATAGGAAGTGAGTTACTGAACGAGTTCAAGGCCGGCTACGCGGCGCCAGTAGCCGTTACAATCGGCCTGATTTTCCAGGGCTAGCGGTGCCGAGCCTTGTTCGTTGGCGCGGAATTTATCCAGCATCGCTAGCGTGCCGATATCGTTTGGCGACAGCCGGACAATATCGACCAGATCTCGCATAGATGTCAGCTCGTTGCCGAGGTTGTAGCAATAGCCGCTTTGCGTCTGGATGCCATTCAGGACAAAGACTTGCTGGTTCTCCTGCGACAGCATTTTTCTGCCCTGTGGGTAGCTAAGGCAGCAGGTTTCACATTCGTCTTTTGGCCGATCTTCTGAACGCGCGGTGAAGCAGCGGGCGGAATAGGCTAGCGGCAAATGGCCGTAGCTGAGTACTTCCACTTCAAACTGATGGCGAAAGCCAAGCTCGTCACACTGATTCAGCAGGTTTTGCAGCCAGTCACGGGAAAGCTCGACCGGCATGCACCAGCGCACCATGCCTTGTTTGTGCAGGACTCGCAGGGTGTAAGCGTTGTAGCAATTGAGCGCGTGTCCGGCGACAAACGGCAAATGGCGTTCAGCGGCGATGTTAACTGCACCCAGATCGTTTGCTTCCAGCAAGAACTCACCGTTTTCCACATAGCGCTTCAGTTCCGTGAGTTCAGACGGAGCCTGCAAGAGCGCGAGCGTCGAGATCACCACCTGCTTGCCGCTGCTGGCGATTTCACGGGCCACGTTGAACCAGTCCGCCACCTTCATCAGACGGCGCTTGCTGCACACCGTTTCGCCGAGATAAATGATATCGGCGCTGCTGTTCACCGCGGCCTGATAAAACGCCTCGACATCCTCTTTCGGCCAATAGTAGAGGATATTCCCTAATGCGTATTTCATGTGTTCTCCCGCTACTGCCATTTACGGTGATAAGCGCCGAGCGTGGTCTGCGTGCCTTCAGCCACAGCACCCAACGCGTCCATCCAAGCCTGAGTGGGAACGAATGTCTCAGGATTGGCACGGCAACGATCGATAGCCTGTCGCCACACCTGTGTGATCTGGCTGACGTAGGCTGGGCTGCGCTGGCGACCTTCTATCTTCACGGAGGCAATATTGGCGGCCATCAACTCAGGCAGCAGCTCCAGCGTGTTCAGGCTGGTTGGCTCTTCCAGCGCATGGTAGCGCTGCCCATCGACTAAATAGCGGCCTTTACACAGTGTGGGATAACCGGCGTTTTCATCGTCCTGATAGCGGTCGATCAGAATATTGTTCAGGCGCGATTCCATACCGTTTTCCGTCTGCTGCCAGCGTACAAATCGCGCTGGCGAGCAAGCACCCACGGTATTCGGTGATTCACCGGTCAGATAAGAAGAGAGATAGCAGCGGCCTTCTGCCATGATGCACAGGCTACCGAAGGCGAACACTTCGAGCGGTACCGGGCTGGTGCGGGCGATTTGCTTCACCTGATGGATGGATAGCACGCGTGGCAGCACAATACGTGAGACATCAAAATGACGATGATAAAAACGGATTGCTTCGGTGTTTGTCGCGGAAGCCTGAACCGACACATGACGCTCGATGTGGGGATAGCGCTCGGCGGCATACTCCAGCATGGCGAGATCGGCGAGGATCAGTACGTCGGCTCCGATTTGTGCTGCCATATCCACGGCTCGCTGCCAGCGCTGATAGCCGTCCGGATGAGCAAACGTATTGATGGCGATATGCAGCTTACGCCGGTGGCGGTGCACGTATTCGCGCGCTTCCTGTAGTTTCTTATCGGTGAAATTCAGCCCGGCAAAATGACGTGCGTTGGTGTCGTCCTTCAGGCCGATATAGACCGCATCTGCGCCATTATCGATGGCAGCTTTCAGTGCCGGCAGGTTACCGGCGGGGCAAAGCAGTTCCATACACAATCCTTCATTAATCCCTTCGGGGCCGTAGCTGCTCGGTACGATCAATGATGTTCAGACTGACGATCGCTGTTGATGACGGCGTTCTGCCGCCACCCCTGCGGGCTGTCGCGAGCGATGCTGAAAATCGTTTACGACGATTTTTTATCAGTCGATGAATGTTGTTAACGATTGGGAATCTTAATTAACCCATCAGATAAGGACTTTGATTTAAGGCAGTTTATGGTGCTAATCGTCGCGCCAGAACAAAATCTGTTGGGCATAATCGGATAACCGACTAAATTATTGACATAGACCTCTGCCGCGTGCGGTGGATGTGGCAAAATGCTTGCAGATTATCTGAACAGTCAGATTGCTTTAAGAGGAGTACGCCAGTGTTGGAAAAACTACGAGCGCAGATTGTGCGTCAGGGGCCGAGCTTATTAGGTAAGCCACTCAAGTTCACCCCCTTTGCGCTACAGCGTCAGGTTTTGGAACAGATGTTGGGCTGGCAGTTCCGTCAGGCGCTGGAAGAGGGCGATCTGGCATTTCTCGAAAGCCGCTGGCTGAAAATTGAGGTGCGTGATGTTGGCCTGCAATGGTTTATGACGCTGCGCGATGGCCGTCTGGTGGTGAGCCATGACGAGACGCCGGATGTCAGCTTCAGCGCGGATGCGAACGATCTGATTTTGATCGCCGCGCGTAAAGAAGATCCCGATACGCTCTTTTTCCAGCGTCGTCTGCGTATTGAGGGCGATACCGAGTTAGGTTTGTATGTGAAGAACCTGATGGATGCCATTGAGCTTGAAGCCATGCCTGCGCCGCTGCGCATTGGCCTGCTGCAACTGGCAAACTTTGTGGAAGCCGGCTTACAGGAGGGCGCAGTGCAACCAGCGAATCACGCGCCAGTATCATGCTAGTTCGGGTGGAAATTCCCGTTGATGCCGCCGGGATCGACAGCTTATTGCGCCGCGCTTTTCCTACGGGTGCAGAAGCCGATCTGGTGCATCAACTGCGTGAAGACGGCTTATTGACGCTCGGCGTCGTAGCGACCGACGATGAAGGCGGCGTGGTGGGCTACGCGGCATTCAGCCCGGTGCTGATCGAAGGTGAGGATCGGCAGTGGGTGGCGCTGGCGCCGTTGGCGGTAGAGGAAAATCTGCGCCGGCAGGGCGTGGGGGAAAAACTGGTCTACGAAGGCCTGGATGCGCTGAATGAATTTAGCTATACCGCCGTCGTTGTGCTGGGTGAGCCTGCTTACTATTCCCGCTTTGGTTTCGTTCCGGCTACCGAGCACCAGTTGCATTGCCGCTGGCCGGACAGTGAATCGACGTTTCAGGTCTACCCGCTGGCGGACAATCAGGTTGCTGGTGAAAATTCATCTGAAGGCGAAAGCGGATTTGAACAGGCGACCGGTCTGGTGGAATACGCCGAACCGTTTAACCGTTTTCTCTAACGTGATTCGCTAACCGATAGCGAATCAATACATCGTGTCTGAAATACATAGTGCCTGAGGCTGGTCTTGTACCAGCCTTTCTTTTTGGCTTTTACTCAACTGCTTAATGCGATATTCCAGTTTGAGTGCGTTTGAGCGATCGCCCGCCAGACAGTGAAACACTAGCGTCAGTTCCCCTTTCCCCCGCAGCGCTTTCGCCCCTTTTCCCGTTTGATGTTGATTCAGGCGGCGGCTGACATCCGTCGTAATACCCGTGTACAGCGCTCCGGTGACTGTGCGCAGTATGTACAGATACCACTGGGGATGTTCGATGTGTTCAGTCATGGTCTTGTCTATGGATTATTGTTTGAAAAAGTGATTTGTCCCAGCTAAACATAAATAGCACGTCCTACTCATCGTATTTCACACCAATCGTATTTCAAACCATTAGTACTTCAAACAGTCAGCATTTCAAATAACTAGCACTGCATCGCATTAATAGCCGTTCTTCACCACGATGCACTTCTTTTACGGATAGGGAAAAACGTATGACACTGAAACGATATATACCCCCCGCTCTGGCCGTGGCGTTCTCTTCTTGCTTCCTTTCACTGGGTTATGCCGCTGAACTGGCTGAGAAAGATCGGGAAACGATTGTGAACGCCGTCGCGAATTATTCGGGCCAGATGACGACTGTTGCTCAGCAGATATGGTCAAAGCCCGAACTGGGTTATTTGGAAACCAACACGTCCCAACTACTACAGGATGAGCTAAAAGCTTCCGGGTTCAGCGTTGAAGCGGGCGTCGCAGGCATCCCAACCGCGTTTGTGGCGACGGCGGGGAAATCCGGCGGGCCGGTTATTGGTATTCTGGCCGAGATGGATGCGCTGCCGGGTTTCTCTCAGGCCGCGACGCCGGAACGCTCTCCGGTTGCGGGTATTGAGGCTGGACATGCCTGCGGGCATCACCTGTTTGGCGCGGGATCGGTGGGTGCGGCAATTGCGCTGAAACAGTGGCTGGAGGCGACGGGAAAACCGGGGCAAATCCGAGTTTACGGCACGCCGGCTGAAGAAGGTGGTTCCGGTAAAGTGTATATGACGCGAGCGGGGCTGTTTAAGGATGTGGATGTGATGCTGCATTGGCATCCCGGTGATGAGAATTCTGCCTCGCAAGATTATTCGCTGGCGAACGTGAACGGTAAGTTCCGTTTCTATGGTCGCTCCGCGCATGCCGCGATGGCGCCAGAGAAAGGGCGCTCGGCGCTGGACGGCGTGGAGGCGCTGAATTTTATGGTGAATGCGATGCGGGAACATGTGCCGCAGGAAACGCGTATTCACTATGTGATTACCGATGGCGGCAAAGCGCCGAACGTGGTGCCGGATTTCGCCGAAGTCTATTACTACGTGCGTCATCCCGATCCGGCCGTGGTCGCCAGCGTGACCGATCGCATTCGCAAAGCGGCGGAAGGTGCCGCGTTGGGAACCGAAACGCGTTATGAGTTTGAAATTCTCGGCGGCGTGTACAGCCTGTTGCCGAACAACGTGTTGGGAAAAGTGATGGATGACAGCCTTAGAAGCGTTGGGGGGCCACAATGGGATAAGGCGGATACGGATTTTGCTACCGCGTTGCAGAAAACGTTAGATCAAGCCAAATTGCCGCCGCTTTCCAGTGCCGGTCAGATCGCGCCGTATCATTTTGGTGAAACGGGCTATGCGTCGACCGATGTGGGTGATGTCAGTTGGGTGGTGCCGACGGTCGGGTTGGGAACGGCGACCTGGGTCCCCGGCGTACCTGCACACAGCTGGCAGGCGGTGGCATCCGGCGGCATGGCGATTGGCTATAAAGGCATGGACGTAGCGGCTAAAACGCTGGCTGTTACAGGGGCCAAGCTGCTGAGCGATCCCGCATTAATTCAACAGGCGAAAGACGAGTTTGATAAGAGCCGTGGCGAGAACTTCCACTATAAGCCGCTACTAGGCGATCGAGCGCCTGCGTTGGATTACCGCAAACCTTCCACAGGGAAATAATTTTCCCCCTTTGCTCGCGGTTTCTCTCTGTGTTTAGGGAGAAGCCGCTATGCTTACTCCATACCCGTCATACTTCAAGTTGCATGTGCGTTGGCTGCGTTCAGTCACCCGAATCACTTACTCAAGTAAGCTCATCGGGACTCCTTCGCTTGCCGCGTTACGAGGCGCATAAATGGGCCTCGCCCTAAAGGGCCAACGCTTTGCATTGTTCAAAACGTTAACGTTTTGTCCTGAAACTTGAATTATTTAGGGTATATATATGGCTTCAACCAGAAGCATCGGGCGATCTGTGACCGCGTGCAGCCGCCTCTTTATTCATTCCTTATGAAGGGCGGAGCTGGTCGACAAGACTGTCAGTGCTATTCCCCGTCTTGGCCTTATTCAGGGAAGTATGTGTGATAAAAATCACATATAATCACTATCTATTGCATTTCTCTTACATCAAGTGTGAATGAATGCACAAAATAGTCCGGCATGGCGTGTTCAAATGTCTGATGAGTCGTCTTTATTTAATGAATAAATAGTTTCTTTCGGTATCGTTCTTTCGGTGTTGGAATCATCACAGGATGAATTGTAGAGGAAGGCTGATTGCGGTGAGAAGGATCTCGGTGCCGCTACAGGTTGTTTCTCCTGAGCGCTATCTTCAAGGAACCAAGTCCGCTCGCCAAACGTGCTGGTTTTGCACCAGTTAATGTTCAGGGCCGGTTAGACCGGCTGACGAGTTGGAGAGTTGTATGACCAAGCTGACCACGGCCGCGCAGCGTGCGCTGGCGCTGATGGATTTAACCACGCTGAATGAGGATGATACGGATGAAAAAGTGACGGCGCTCTGCCGTCAGGCGAACAGCCCGGCAGGGAAAACTGCTGCTATCTGTATCTATCCACGTTTTATCCCCCTGGCGAAAAAGATCCTGCGTGAGCAAGGTACGCCGGATATTCGCATTGCGACCGTCACCAACTTCCCGCACGGCAATGATGATGTGGCAATTGCGGTTGCAGAAACCAAGGCGGCAATCGCCTACGGCGCTGATGAAGTTGATGTCGTATTCCCTTACCGCGCACTGATAGCTGGCAACGCTCAAATCGGTTTTGAGCTGGTGCAGGCATGCAAAGCGGTGTGTCAGGATGCCAACGTGCTGCTGAAGGTGATCATTGAGACGGGTGAGCTAAAACAGGACGCGCTGATCCGTCAGGCGAGCGAGATTGCCATTGATGCGGGTGCGGATTTCATTAAAACCTCAACCGGCAAAGTCCCCGTGAACGCGACGCCAGAGAGTGCGGCGATCATGCTGAAAACGATCCGCGATAAAGGCGTAGGCGAGCGCGTTGGCTTTAAAGCGGCGGGTGGCGTACGCAATGCGGAAGACGCCGCCATCTATCTGCAACTGGCGGACGATATCATGGGCGCTGAATGGGCGACGGCCTCGCATTTTCGCTTTGGCGCATCCAGCCTGCTGGCAAGCCTTCTGACCACGCTCGGCCACGGAGCAACAGCGCCGCAGGGCGGCTACTAAGCAGGCGTACAGGCGCACGACTTCATGTGTGACAACGTTATTCGTGACAACATTTTTTCATAACAGCATTCTGTTTATGACTGCATTGGCTCACAACAGCAAATGCGTCCGCAGCAAAAGGCTGCGGAGCCACATCAGAATTCATCAGGAGTACAGACCTTGTTTCTGATTCAAGAAATTATTCGTAAGAAGCGTGACGGAAAAGCTCTGAGCGAAGAAGAGATCCGCTTCTTTATCAACGGTATTCGTGACAATACCGTCTCCGAAGGCCAGATTGCGGCTCTGGCGATGACCATTTACTTTCATGACATGTCGATGGACGAGCGCGTGGCGCTGACGTTGGCAATGCGCGACTCCGGCACGGTGTTGGACTGGAAAAGTCTGAACCTGAACGGCCCGCTGGTGGACAAACACTCTACCGGCGGCGTGGGTGATGTCACTTCGCTGATGTTGGGGCCGATGGTCGCTGCCTGCGGGGGCTACGTCCCGATGATCTCTGGGCGCGGTTTAGGCCATACCGGCGGCACGCTAGATAAGCTTGAAGCGATTCCGGGGTTGGATATTTTCCCTAACGATGACGATTTTCGTCGCATCATCCAGCAGGTTGGCGTCGCAATTATTGGGCAGACTTCCTCACTGGCTCCGGCGGATAAACGCTTTTACGCTACGCGTGACATTACCGCCACGGTCGATTCAATTCCGCTGATCACCGCGTCGATTCTGGCGAAAAAACTGGCTGAAGGGCTGGATGCGCTGGTGATGGACGTCAAAGTGGGGTCGGGGGCGTTTATGCCGACCTATGAACTGTCCGAGCAGTTGGCGCAGGCGATTGTCGGCGTAGCGAACAACGCGGGATGCCGCACCAGTGCACTGCTGACTGACATGAATCAGGTGCTGGCCTCTAGCGCGGGTAATGCGCTGGAAGTGCGGGAAGCCGTGCGTTTCCTGACGGGGGAGAGCCGCAATCCGCGCCTGTATGATGTTACTATGGCACTCTGTGGCGAGATGCTGCTGGCGGGCGGGCTGGCAAGCTCGGCGGACGACGCACAGTCACGTCTACAGGCCGTGTTGGATAACGGTAAAGCTGCCGAAGTCTTTGGCCGCATGGTCGCCGCACAGCGTGGCCCGGGCGATTTTGTCGAACACTACGATCGTTACCTGCCAGTGGCGACATTAAGTAAGCCGGTGTTCGCGACGCGTGAAGGCATCGTGACCGCGATGGACACGCGCGCGCTGGGCATGGCAGTCGTCTCGCTGGGCGGCGGACGTCGTCAGGCTACCGATACGATCGATTACAGCGTCGGTCTGGATAGCATGATCAGCCTGGGTGAGCGTGTTGATGCGCAGCGCCCGCTGGCGGTGATCCATGCCAATACAGAAGCGCAATGGCAGCAGGCGGCAAATGAGGTTCGCGCCGCGATCCAACTGGGCGACACGGCGCCAGAAAAGACCCCGATGGTCTACCGTCGGGTGAGCGCAGAAGCGTGATCGCCAGAGTGGGTTATTGGTCGTCTTGAAATTGATATTCCCCTGCCTGTAGGCAGGGCGTTAGCGCATAGCTGCGCAGGAGAGAAAGAATGAAACGTGCATATATTATGGTTCTTGACTCGTTTGGCATCGGCAGCAGTGCGGA
The DNA here is from genome assembly GCF_033898505.1 of Pectobacterium carotovorum. NCBI lineage: Bacteria > Pseudomonadati > Pseudomonadota > Gammaproteobacteria > Enterobacterales > Pectobacteriaceae > Pectobacterium > Pectobacterium carotovorum. The sequence goes on from NZ_JAXAFK010000002.1 coordinate 405,818, forward strand.
TGCAGAGCGTTTTGGCGATGTCGGTTCGGATACGCTCGGTCACATCGCTCAGGCGTGTGCGGCGGGGACGGCGGATAAAGGGCGCAGCGGCAAGCTGCATTTGCCGAACCTGAGCCGTCTGGGGCTGGGTAAAGCCGCTGAGGCCTCAACGGGGACGTTCCCAGTAGGGCTGGATGAAAATGCCGACATCATCGGTGCTTACGCGCACGCCAGCGAAATCTCCTCGGGGAAAGATACGCCGTCTGGCCACTGGGAAATTGCCGGTGTGCCTGTGCTGTTTGACTGGGGCTATTTTAAAGATGAAGAAAACAGCTTTCCGCAGGAATTGCTGGATAAGCTGGTAGAACGTGCCAATCTGCCGGGTTATCTGGGCAACTGCCACTCTTCCGGCACGGTGATTCTGGATCAACTGGCTGAAGAACACATGAAAACCGGCAAGCCGATTTTCTACACCTCTGCGGATTCCGTGTTCCAGATTGCCTGCCATGAAGAAACGTTCGGTCTGGATAAGCTGTACGAACTGTGTGAAATCGCCCGCGAAGAGCTGACCGAAGGGAATTACAACATCGGGCGCGTGATTGCACGTCCGTTTATCGGCGACAAACCCGGTAACTTCGAGCGTACTGGCAACCGTCACGATCTGGCCGTTGAACCGCCAGCGCCGACCATTCTGAAAAAAATGGTAGATGAAAAAGGCGGTGAAGTGGTTTCCGTCGGTAAAATTGCGGATATCTACGCGCAGGTCGGCATCACGAAGAAAGTGAAGGCGACCGGCATTGATGCGCTGTTTGACGCGACGCTGAAAGAGATGGATAACGCGGGCGACAACACCATCGTGTTTACCAACTTTGTTGATTTCGATTCTGCCTACGGTCACCGTCGCGATATTCCGGGCTACGCTGCCGCGCTGGAGCTGTTTGACCGCCGTCTGCCAGAAATGCTGTCCCGCGTGAAAGGCGATGACATCCTGATTCTGACGGCAGACCACGGCTGTGACCCAAGCTGGCACGGCACCGACCACACCCGTGAGAACGTCCCGGTGTTGATCTATGGCCCGAATGTGAAACCGGGCTCATACGGCCACCGTGAAACCTTCGCCGATATCGGGCAGACGGTTGCGGCCTACTTTGGCCTGTCGCCTATGGACTACGGTAAATCGATACTGTAAAACACACCGTTTTTACGTGAACTTGATTAATTAAGGAATAAACGCATGGCTACGCCACATATTAATGCAGAAATGGGTGATTTCGCGGACGTTGTACTGATGCCGGGAGACCCGCTGCGTGCTAAGTACATTGCAGAAACCTTTCTGGAAAATGCCCGCGAAGTGAACAACGTGCGTGGCATGTTAGGGTTCACGGGGACCTACAAAGGCCGTAAAATTTCGGTTATGGGCCACGGGATGGGGATCCCATCTTGCTCAATCTATGCGAAAGAACTGATCACCGAATTCGGCGTGAAGAAGATCATTCGCGTGGGTTCCTGCGGTGCGGTACGTGAAGATGTGCAGCTGCGTGACGTGGTGATCGGTATGGGCGCCTGTACGGATTCCAAAGTGAACCGTATGCGTTTCAAAGATCACGACTATGCGGCTATTGCTGATTTCGACATGGTGCGTAATGCCGTTGATGCGGCCAAAGCACGCGATGTTTCTGTCCGTGTAGGTAACATCTTCTCCGCCGATCTGTTCTACACGCCAGACCCGCAGATGTTCGACGTGATGGAAAAATACGGCATCCTGGGTGTGGAAATGGAAGCGGCCGGTATCTACGGCGTCGCGGCAGAGTTCGGTGCAAAAGCGCTGGCCATCTGTACCGTTTCTGACCACATTCGTACCGGTGCACAGACTACGTCAGAAGAGCGTCAAAACACGTTCAACGAGATGATCGAAATCGCGCTGGAATCCGTTCTGCTGGGCGATAACGAGTAAGTTCACATCAGCCCGGACGTTCGTTCCGGGCTGTTTTTCTCTTCACCTCTCTCCGTAAGCAACCTGCTGACTGTCTGCCGCTGGCGGTGCAACAGAAGGCTCGTCTGTGTGATTTTCTGTGTGCGCTTTCTTCTCTGCTTCGAGTGGCGTTAACCGTATCTGATGTGTGAAACAGGCCAATACCGCAGGCTGATGGCTGACGGCCAGTACGATCGTGTGTGGCAGCGCAGTCCTGATGTGCTCTAGCAGCTGAAGCGCCGCTGCGTCATCGAGTTGGCTGGTGGCTTCATCCAGACAAAGCAGCGTCGGGCGCAGCAGCAGCACACGTGCGAGCGACAGGCGCTGTTGTTCGCCGCCCGATAGCTCCCGGCTCCAGTTTGCCTTGTCGTCCAGACGAGGAATCAACGCGGCCAGCCCGGTTTGTTCCAGCGCCGCGATCGTCTGCGCAGTATCCGCTAGCTGTGCCTGCGGGTAACACAGCACCTGACGTAGCGTATCCTGCGGTAAATAGGCTTTTTGCGGCAAAAACAGCGTGCGGCCTACAGGGAAATGCCAGTCTCCTTGCGAAATCGGCCACAGCCCCGCCAGCGCACGCAGCAGCGTGGTTTTTCCCGTGCCGCTGGCTGCGTTAAGCGTCGCCCACTCGCCAGCCTGAAGCGTGAGCGTCAGCGGGGCGAAATACGGCGAACCATCGGGGCGCGGTACGGATAGCGCGTTGATGTGCAGAGTATGACCTTCATGGCGCGGGGCGTCTGGCACAGGCAGTTGCTGTAATCGGTGTTGGAATTCCCACAGCCGTTCAATCGTGGAAGACCACTGAACTAGCTGGCGATACGCATCGATAAACCAGCCAAAGGCATCCAGTACATAGCCGAAGGCGGATCGCGCCTGCATAATCGCCCCGAGGCTAACCTGACGAGCGAGAAACAGCGGCAGGGTAGCGAAAACCGGAATAATCAGGCTGAAGCGGAAATAGCTGGTCGTGAAGCTTTCCAGCCGGAATTCTCGCGCCATTAGGCGCTGCCAGTTTTGCACGATGGGCAGGAAATGTTGCCGCATCCGCTGCTGTTCGGCGTCGCTCCCCTGATAAAACGCAATCTGCTCGCTGTTATCCCGCACCCGTAGCAGCGTGGCGCGATAGTCAGCCTCTGTCCGCTGACGCTCAATGTTCAGCTTGTGCAGGCGGTGCCCCAGCAGGTGCGTCACCACGCTGGCTAGTGCGGCGTAAACCAGCGCGATCCACACCAGATAGCCGTGTATCGTGATGGTGTAGTCGCCCAGCGTGACGGTGTGGACGCCGGAAAGCTGCCAGAGAATGGCGATGAAAGAGAAAAAACGGGCGGTGTTTTTCAGTAGCGAAAGCAGGAGCTCGAGGCTTTGTTCGATCAGCAGACGAATATCTTCCGCGATGCGCTGATCGGGGTTATCCAGCCCTGAGTTGAGCTGATAGTGGGCGTGATTGCGCAGCCAATCCTGCTCATACTGCTGCGTCATGGTATCGCGCCAGCGGATAATCAGCTGTTTCTTGAGCCAGTTGCCGCAGATGATCACCAGCACGAACAGCAGCGTATAGGCCAGATAGCGCACGACCATATCGTAGATTGAGGCGTGCTGAAAATAGTCGGCCAGCGCGTCGTAAAAATCCCGACTCCAGTTATTGTACTGCACGCTGATCCACACGACGGAGAGCGTCAGGCTCATGATCAGCAATAGCAATAACCACAGCAGCGTGGCGCGTGTAGTCAGCCAGAAAGGCGCGACCAGTGAATAAAAGCGTCTAAGCGTTTGCATAATTGGGGGAGCGATAGCCTGCCAGAAGAGGCTGGCAGGCATATTCGCTTAGAAATTCCACTTCGCGGTCAGCATGAAATTACGCGGGTCGCCGTAATAGTTGTTGCCGCTAAGATGGCGATTGTTCAGGTTTAAGAAGTAGGTTTTATCCGTCAGATTATTGCCCACCAGATTGAAGCTCAGGTTTTTGCTGTACTGATAGCGGATATTGGCGTTAAACAGGGTGTAGCCGCCCTGATGCAGACCATAAGCCCGGTTCGGGTAGGTTTGCGTTTCGGTCTGTGCCGTCATACCTGCGCCAATCGTCCATTGGTTCAACTCACCCGGCAGATTGTATGAGGTGTAGAGCTTGAACATATGCTTCGGTGTACGCGGGCTGAACTGTGCGGCTCTTTCACTCGCACTGCCTTCAAGATATTTACTGTTGGTCAGGGTATAACCCGCCTGAATCTGCCAGCCTTCAGTCAGTTTCCCCGTGACATCCAGCTCCACACCCTGACTTTGTACCTTGCCTTCGGGCTGGGAGCAGCTTGTGCCGATCAGGCAAACCGAGCTATCCGCGACGGCCATGGCCCGATTTTCCTGAATGATGCGGAACAGCGCCAGTGAGGTATTCAGATCGCCATCAAAGAATTCGCCCTTCACGCCGGTTTCATAGTTGGTGCCGGTAACCGCGGGCAGCAGCTTGCCGTTGCGGTCTTTTTCGCTCTGCGGCTTGTAGATCTCGGCGTAGCTCAAGTACCAGGTGTAGTGATCGGCGAAGTCCCACAGCAGGCCGCCGTAAGGGACAAACTCATTACTGGCATGCAGGCTGCTGAGCGAGGAGGTATTGCGGAGATGGTTAGTGAAATACTCGTCATAGCTGTAGGCGCTGTAGCGGCCGCCCAGAATTAGCTTCCAGTCATCCGCCAGTTCAAATCTGGCTGTGGCGAACGCGCCGCGCTGATAAAGATTAAAACGGTCGTTGTAGTGGTTGTTGTAGAGACTCGTATTTGACCAGTCCGGTTCTGCCAGCGAATTGGGCTGCCAGTTGAAGATATTCACGCTGCTGGTGTTGTTGATGCGGATGTGGTTGTTATCGAAGTTCTCTTTCTGATAATCACCGCCCACCACCAGTTCATGATTGCGTCCCAGCAGTTCGAACGGACCGTTCAGGCTGAGGTTGTAGCCCCACTGTTCGGCTTTATTGTCGTAGCGCAGGTTATTGTTGAGCGATGACGTCCCCGTTGCCGGATTGACGCCGCTGGTGCCGTTCATGATTCCGATATAGCTGCTGGCCGCACGGGAATGGATATAGTTCAGCGCGGTTTTCAACGTCCAGTCGTTATCGAAGTGGTGTTCCAGTTCGACGAACGGGTTAATTTTTTCAAATTCGATGCGGTTCCAACTGGCACCCAGATAGGTGGAACGCGGCAGGTTCAGGCTGCTTTTATCGGTGGCAAACGGAACGCCATACACATCAGGCACGCCCCGGGTTTTTTGCCAGTTGATACCGCCGGTCACCGTGGTGGACGGCGTCAGGTCGTAAGCCAGCGTGCCAAACAGCACTTTTCTTTCACTGTGCTCGTAATCTTTAAAGCTCTGCTTATCCTGATAAACACCGACGAGACGGCCGCGCAGGCTGGCATCGTCGTTCAGCGGCCCGGAGACATCGAGTTCGCTGCGGTAATTATCCCAACTGCCAGCGCCAACGCTGCCGGAAGCCTGAAAGTTGTGAGTAGGTTGCTTGCGCACCAGATTAACGGTGCCGCCGGGTTCGCCATTGCCTTGTGACAGACCGGACGCCCCGCGCAGGATTTCGACACGGTCATAAATCGCCAGATCGGGCGATTCGCTGGAGGCCTGAACTGCACCCATGTTGGAGACGCTGTTCTGGCTAGAGAAGTTAACGCCGTCTTCCTTGATATTATCCATCACGAAAGCACGCGACTCGTATTTCACCTGATAGCTGTTTTGATTGACCACGTTAATGCCGGTGGTTTGCTTCATGGCCTCATCCAGCGAGGTCATATTCTGATCGTCCATCCGCTGGCGCGTGACAACGCTCACCGACTGAGGCGTTTCTCGCGGCGACAGATTCAACTGCGTCGCGGTGTTCATGCTGCGCGTAGTGTAGGACTGGGTGCCTTCGGTCACGCCGTTGCGGTTGATGCCCGCTACGACCAGCATCTCATCGCCCTGCGGTATTCTCTGTAAGCGCCAGACGCCGTTAGGCTGTGGAACCACCTGAAGCCCGCTTCCTGCCAGCAGTGCCGAAAATCCGCCATCGACGCTGTAATTCCCTTGCAGGGACGGCCCGGTTTTTCCTGTCGCCAGCTGTGCATCGCCGACCAGATAAACGCCCGACTGGGCGGCAAACTGGTTTAGCTGCTGGTTAAGCGACCCGGCAGGAATAGCGTAGGTTTTGGTTGCCGCCGCGGCTGTCGTTTCCGCTGCGATTGCGGTGGAATGTGCGAGCAGCGGTGCGCCGCACAGCAGCAGATGAACGGCTATTGCCAGTTTGGAAGGGGTGCGCTGTGTAGAGAAAAATGGAATCAATGCCATGAAAATTCGCCTTCTGACCCAGAGTAAAAATTGGTGGTTTTACTGTGAATCGAACGACAGTGGAAAAAGGGGAACTCAAAAGAGAAAATTTTTTGGCCGTATCCCAAAAAACGGTATCCGAAAAAGAGGGCGATATCAGCGCGGTTCCACGGTCACCCACCACGGAAAACGTCGATGGATGCGAACCGGGAAGGCCTGCGCCAGCATGTTCAGTGCCATGTCGGTATCGGTTAAGGGGAAGGTGCCCATCACGCGTAAATCAGCGATGGCAGGCTGGCACGCCAGATAGCCGTGGCGATAGCGAGACAGCTGCGCCACGACCTCTCCCAGCGGCATGTTGTCCGCCTGGAGCACGCCGTGTGACCAGTCGGCATCGTTCTGCTGGTTAGAGACGATGTCACCCTGACCGTCGGCGTTAAAACTTAGGTGATAGCCCGCGTTGACCCGACGTGCGGTGGAGGCGTACTTGGCGCTGGCGTCGACCGCGTGTTGGTAAACGGTCAGCGTGGTGGCCTCCGGCTCTTGCGCGACGCTGAAGCGCGTGCCCAGCGCCTGCAAACGCCCTTGCGCGGTCGTGACAAAGAAAGGGCGGGCATCGGCAGCGGTATCAATCAGAATATCCCCCGCTAGCAGGGCAATTTCCCGACGCTGGTCGCTGTAGCGGATATCAATCGCGCTGGCGGTATTCAGCCACACCCGGGTGTTGTCCGGTAACGTCAGCGATTTGATTTCTCCTACCGCGCTGTGATGATCGGCTGTCATCGCCAGCAGCGAGCCTTTTAGCGGCGTGTGGCGGTAAGTCAGCCAAGAAAGGAGTGAGCCAGTGCTGAGCAGCGCAGCGAGTTTGAGCGCACGGCGGCGTGCCATCGACGCAGGCTGGTGCAACAGCGTATTCAGCGCAGGCTGTTGACCGTCACCACGTAGCGGCTGGAAGCGTTGGCTGACCGTGAGCACGAACTCCCAGGCATGGCGATGTTCTTCGCTTTCGTCCATCCAGCGCTGCCAGTGGCGGTAGTGCTCATCGGCAGGTTCCCGATCGCACAGCTGGGCGTACCACTGCGATGCCTGCTGCAAGGCAATAAAGCTGGGTTTGTTCCGACTGGGGTTGTTCATGAATGAGCGGCCTGACCGTCCGCGTCTATCTCTGCCTCCAGCAGTACACAGTGCAGCATGGCCTGCGCCATGTATTTTTTCACCATGCGTTCGGAAACGCCCAGTGTCTCGGCAATCTCCCGATAGGGGAGCCCTTGTACCTGCGCCATGATGAAGGCGGCGCGCACCTTCTCGGGCAGCGCACGCAGCATGGCATCGACCTGATACAGCGTTTCGAGAATGATATTGCTGTCTTCCGCTGACAGGGCAACCGGTTCCGGCTGTTCGGCCAGCGAGGTAAGCCAGACGCGCTCAATTTCCCGTTTGCGCCAGAGATCGACGCACATACCTTGTGCCATCACGCTCAAATAAGCCCGCGCGCCCGCGTGGCTGTCGAACTGACGTGGCTTCAGCAAGAGCCGTAAAAATACATCCTGTGCCAGATCGGCCGCATCACACAGATTCCCCAGCCGTTTGCGCAATAGCCCCTGCAACCAGCCATGATGCTGGCAATAGAGCTGATGCATATCTGCTGAGGTATCAATATTGGCTGATGACATGTCTGGTGCCTGAACCGGAACGATAGGAGGTCAAATTTCAGGCGCATCTTAGTTGAGAATGATTTTTATTTCAATGCTAAGGAAAATGTGGGTACTGATGGAGAGAGGACGGGATGCTCCGCAACGTGTGGGCTGCAAGGCGAAAATGCACCACGCCCTCTAGCGGTGCGGTTCAACGACAGCGGAAGAGGCCGGCCTTAACGTCAGGCCAGCCCGATAACGTTACTTAATCGCCTGAGCAGGAACCTGTGCGGTGCTGTTAAAGCTGATCTCGTTGATCGCGCTCCATTTGTTCACATCGGTGCCAAACGTATCCAGTTTGAAGAATTTGGCTTTAACGGCTGGGAAGGTGAATTTTTCACCGTCTTTGGCATTGCTGGAGGTGACCAGATTCTCAGCCAGCTTTTTCCAGGTTTTACCGTCGGTGGAGTAGGAGACGGAGAACTTCAGTTTGCGCTCGTCCGCTTTGAAAGGAACAAGAACAAAGTTCTCAACCGATTGTTCTTTATCCAGTTCTAACTGAACCCAGCTCTCACCATTTGCTGCCCAGCGCGTTTTTACGTCGCCATCGGCAATGTTGGCCGGCTTGTGGCCTTTGTCTGAATCATAAGCGGAGGCTGTCACCGCCGTTACTTGTACCGCGTAAGCGGAAAGAGAGAATAAGCCGCACAGAAGCGTCGTAGCCAGAGTGTATTTTTTCATATTATTCCTCGTTGATAACGGATAAACCATGGCATGCCTGCAAACCAGAAACATGAAATGGAATGTCATTATGATAAAAAAGAAACGATGTTTTATTTGTAGCGATCACGTTGCGGGGATTTTTCTGGCAGGAAAAAAGGCAGAGCGAGACGGGGCGCACATTTATGGCACTCTCCTCGTGGCGAGTGCCGCAGATAAAGGTGTTAGCCGAGCGGCAGCGCCATGAGAATCGCGTCTTCTCTACCTTGTGCCGTGGGGTAATAATCGCGGCGCACGGAGACTTCGTTAAAGCCCAGACTTTCATACAGCGCGATGGCGCGTGCGTTTGATTCGCGGACTTCCAGCCACAGCGTCAGAATTCCGCGTCGCTCCATTTCGTCGATCAGGTGCTCCAATAGCTGGCGACCCAAGCCCTGACGCTGGTGGTCGGGGTGCACGGCGATGTTGAACAGCGTCGCTTCATCCAGCACAACCTGCGTGATGGCGTAAGCGGCAAGCTGCCCGTCATGGCTCAGTTTGATGTTGAAATAACGTTCCCCTTGATTGCTGACAAACGTTTTTTCCGTCCAGGGAAAGGCGTGGCTGGCTTGTTCAATTTTAAAGGCTTGCGCCAGGTCAGCTGGCGTCAGAGAAGATATCGTGTTCATGTTCACAGATCTGTTGCCACAGCGCCCGTTTGGCGTCGGCATTTTGATAAAGTTCGGAAAGCAGAGGGCTGGAAAGCTGAACGCCCTGTAGCGCAATCGGCTCCGCAATACCCAGCCGCCAGCTATGGCAGCGTGCGTCGGCGGGCAGCATCTCGAGCTGCTGCGGCGTCAGCCGATAGGCTTGTGCAGGCGTCAGCGCCAGACTGTGCAGGACATCGGCCAGCAGCGGTTCATCATCGGCCAGCGGCTCGGCGGAGACAATCACCAGACGCACCTGTGCGGGCAGACTGACGGCGATTTCGCCTTGCAGCACCGTTGGGCGACGCAGCGTCCACTGCGTAATCCCCAGTTGCTGTAGCAGCCTGTCACGTCTTGATTCCATGCGTTATCCTGTCTGGCGTGCGAGAAAATGATTCGTGCCTATGCTAACAAACCCCGTCAGGCTGCGCCAACGTCGGCGCGGTTATTTCCTCTGCGCGCTGCAACTTCGGGGGCGAAGCGTATATAATCCCCCGCTCAATGATTAAGGAGCCGTAGCCCGATGTCCGCATTAACCCCCGCCAGTGAAGTTATACTGCGCCATAGCGATGAATTTCTCTCACGCCGCGTTCTGTTTGCCGGTGATTTGCAGGATACCCTGCCTGCGCAATTTGAGGCGGCGTCGGTGCGTGTCCACTGCAACCAATATCACCACTGGCAACAGATGGTAAAGCCGCTTGGAGAGAATGCTCGATACGGCCTGGTGGCGGATGCAGCGCTGGTGGCGGATAGCGATACGCTGATCTATTACTGGCCGAAGAGCAAACAGGAAGCGGAATTCCAACTGCGTAATCTGCTGTCCCTGCTGCCGGTTGGCGCGGAGATCTTCGTGGTTGGGGAAAACCGCAGCGGCGTGCGCAGCGCCGAAACTGTGCTGTCTGATTTCGTTGATCTGGTTAAAATCGACAGTGCGCGCCGCTGTGGGCTTTACCACGGTCGGATTGACAAGCAGGCCAGCTTCACGCTGGATGACTGGTGGGACGAGTATGTGACGGATGGTGTGACCGTCAAAACGCTTCCGGGCGTCTTCAGTCGTGATGACCTGGATCCAGGTAGCCGACTGCTGCTGTCTACGTTTGAGCCGCACATGAAAGGCAAAGTGCTGGATATCGCCTGCGGGGCGGGCGTGCTGGCATCGGTACTGGCGAAACAGTCGCCGAAGATCCGCCTAACGCTGAGCGATGTCAGCGCGGCGGCGGTGGAGTCCAGCAAAGCTACGCTGGCGGCGAATGCGTTGGAAGGCGCGGTGATTGCGAGCAACGTCTATTCCGACATTAATGGCCGCTTCGATATGATCGTCTCCAATCCACCATTCCACGACGGCTTACAGACTAGCCTGCAAGCCGCGGAAATGCTGATTCGTGGCGCGGTGACCCATCTGCCGGTTGGCGGGCAGTTGCGCATCGTCGCTAACGCCTTCCTGCCGTATCCGGCGCTGTTAGACGCCGCATTTGGCAGCCATGAAGTGCTGGCGCAGACCGGACGCTTTAAAGTGTATCAAGCCACTGTTGGTCGTCCGCCGCGCACAGGCAGTAAAGGTCGTCGGTAATCCTACTGATTAAGGGCTGCCATACTCTCCTTGCCATAGCGTTCGCCCGCTGCGGCATCGGGTGGGAAGATGGCATTAATGGCGGCCAACTCCTCTTGCGTCAGCGTGACATCCAGCGCCGCGACGTTCTCTTCCAGATAGCGGCGGCGTTTGGTGCCCGGAATCGGCACGATATGCTCACCCTGTGCCAATACCCACGCCAGCGCCAGTTGTGAAGGTGTAACCTGTTTTTCCTGCGCCAGTTGGTTAATTTTCTCTACCAGCAGCAGATTCTTGTCGAAGTTTTCCCCAGAGAAACGCGGATTGGTGCGGCGGAAATCGTCGGCGGCCAGATCGTCCGGGCTGCGAATCGCACCGGTCAGGAAACCCCGGCCCAGCGGGCTGTAAGGCACAAACCCGATCCCCAAACGCTCACAGGCAGGCAGAATGTCGGCTTCCATATCGCGTGTCCACAGTGAGTATTCACTCTGTAACGCCGTAATGGGGTGCACGCGATGCGCACGCTCCAGCGTGGTGACGGAGGCTTCACTCAGGCCGATGTAGCGAATCTTGCCTTCCTGTACTAGCTCCGCCAGTGTGCCGACTGTCTCTTCGATCGGAACCGTCGGGTCGATGCGGTGCTGATAGTACAAATCGATGACGTCCGTACCGAGGCGCGTCAGGCTGCCTTCTACCGCACGGCGGATATAATCCGGCTTACCGCAGATGCCGCGCGCGTTGGGGTTTGCCGGGTCGCGGATGATACCGAATTTGGTTGCCAGAAAGACCTGATCGCGCTTGCCTTTTATCGCTTTTCCGAGCAGTAACTCATTGGTGTGTGGGCCATACATATCGGCGGTATCCAGCAGTGTGACGCCCAGCTCCAGTGCGCGGTGCAACGTGGCGATGGATTCTTTCTCATCCTGCGCGGTGGAGTAGAAATCGCTCATCCCCATGCAGCCTAGCCCAATAGCCGAAACCTGTGGACCGTTCGTGCCTAATTTGCGCTGTTGCATTGTCATCTTCCTCATTTCGTTGGCAGTGAAAGCAGTCTGGTTGTTTATCTAACAAAGATAAATACCGCTTTTTATGCAACACTGTTCAAAAATAACCAACAATGGTGGCGGTGATGGATCATATTCAGGCGATGCGGGTTTTTGTGCGAATTGTCGAATTAGGTAGCTTCAGCCGGGCGGCGGAGCGACTGACACTACCGCGTGCGACGGTGAGCAACACCATCAAACAGCTTGAAGGGCGTCTAGGGGTGCGTTTGCTACAACGCACGACCCGTCAGGTGCAGATCACCGATGAAGGACGCGTTTATTATGAACGCTGTCTGCAATTGCTTGCGGAAATTGAAGAAATCGACACGCTATTCACGCAGCAAAAACAGCAGCCCGTTGGTAAAGTGCGGGTGGATATGCCGCACTCGCTGGCGCGAGAGATCGTCGTTCCGGCGCTGGGGGAGTTCTACGCGCGTTATCCGCAGGTGACGCTGATGCTGAGCGCCAACGATGCGGCGATTAATGTGCTGCGTGAAGGCGTTGACTGTGTGTTGCGAGCCTGGCAGACGGACGACGAGACGCTGGCGACCCGCCATTTGCCGTCAATGCCGCAGATTACCTGTGCGTCGGCCGACTATCTGGCGCGATACGGCGTGCCGCGTTCGCTTGATGAGCTGTCGGGGCATCGCATGATCGGGTATTTCTCCCTGCGTACTGAATATCTTTATCCGCTGGAATTCATGTCGGATGATGAGTGCATTACGCGTATGTTGCCCAGTGCGTTGCAGGTTAACGGCACCGATGCCTACATCGCCAGTGCCCGTGCCGGGCTGGGGATTATTCAGGCACCGCGTCGCGGTTTACGCCCATTTCTGGAAAGCGGGGAACTGATGGAGATCCTGCCGGAAATGCCGCCGCCTGCGATGCCGCTTTACGTGATGTATGCGCCCGGTCGTTTTCTCGCACCACGGATTCGGGTGTTTATAGAATGGCTTGATGAGCTCTTTACGCGCAACGCCGCAGCGAGATGATGATTTTTGCAGCAAACCCCGCATTCCAGAGGAAATAATCATTGACGTGAACGCGAAAACCTCTAGAATTCGCCCCCGTAGTGATATTGCGTAAAGCAGTGTTGCGAAGGTGGCGGAATTGGTAGACGCGCTAGCTTCAGGTGTTAGTGTTCTTACGGACGTGAGGGTTCAAGTCCCTCTCTTCGCACCAACGTCACTACAGCGGTTCTCGTTTGTCGAACCGAAGCAGTAAATCAGTATTGCATAAGCAGCATGACAGAATTGCGAAGGTGGCGGAATTGGTAGACGCGCTAGCTTCAGGTGTTAGTGTTCTTACGGACGTGAGGGTTCAAGTCCCTCTCTTCGCACCATGTCATGATAGCTTTAACGCATAAAGCTGATTTTCCGCATAAAGCAGGTTTGCTGCATAAGACAAACAACGTTCTCAGTGCGAAGGTGGCGGAATTGGTAGACGCGCTAGCTTCAGGTGTTAGTGTCCTTACGGACGTGAGGGTTCAAGTCCCTCTCTTCGCACCACAGATTCCCTCTGTATCTTCCTGATTTTTTCCCTATTATTCTCTTTTATCCCGTTTCTGGCTATGCCGCTTTTTCGTGATTATTTACCATTCTGGGTTGTGTACTCTTTCTCGTTTACTGATCTACATCCACGTACATTTACAGCGTCGTGAGATTAAACGTGACGGACAGCGCCGCTAAGCCGCCAGCCAGCGCAACGCAGGACGGCAGCAGTAAATAGTGACGTAAGCGTTGATGGAACAGCATGACAAGCGTCGCCAGCAGGGCGATGGCGATAATCACTTTCAGATGCGTCAGGTTCAGATTGAGCAGCGCCAGTAGCGGCATGATGGCACAAGGTAACAGCACGCCCCAGGCACTGGACAGATGCTTCCCCATACACCAGCTCACACCCCATAGCCCGCAGGCTGTGATCATTGCTGTTAGCATTTTTCCACCCGTCAAAAGTGATAATGATAACTAATATCATATAAGAATTTATATCAATTACTAGCTTTTTGACGAGCAGATGGCCGGAATTTTCTCTATCACGGGATTAATCGGGATGCTGGCTACTCAGATGCTGGCGTATCAGGTGGATCATATTCACGATAACGGGCGATCGTTCATGTTTGCGCCAGATAGCCGCAATTTGTGTATGGATTTCAGGCATGCCGATATCGTGATAGGTCACGTTATCGGCCTGAATGCAGGCGAGTGATTCCGGCACCAGAGTAATGCCGAAGCCTGCCGCGACCATCCCGATCGTCGCCGTAAGCTGCGGGGCAAATGGGCTGGGTCTGGGGCCATAGCCTGACAGATAGCAGGTGCGGATAATCATATCGTGCAGTCCCGGACACACCTCGCGTGGGAAAATAATCAGCGGTTCCTGACGCAACTCGCTGAGCGAAACCTGCGCTTTATGGCTAAGCGCATGCCCCGCGGGTAATACCAGTTTCATCGGCTCCTCGGCCAAAATTTCCCCGTTAATCTCATCACTGAGATCGCAAGGTAAACGCAGAAATGCGATATCGATATTGCGTTCTTGCAGCGCAGCAATAAGCGTTGCCGGGTTTTCTTCCCTCGGTAGCGGTTGAACATGTGGATACTGCTGACAGTAACGATGCAGCAGGGCAAGCACCGTCGGATGGAACATGGCCGACGGTGAGAAGCCCACGTTCAGGCTTCCTTTTTCGCCTCGCGCAATACTTCTGGTCCGTGCAATCGCCGAATCGGTGAGTTGCAGAATCCTGCATGCGTCTTCATACAGCGCCTGTCCCGCCTCCGTCATTTCTACGCCGCGCGTCAGTCGCTTGAACAGCGGTGTCCCGATCTCCTGCTCGAATTTCTTGATTTGCTGGCTAAGAGGCGGCTGTGACATCCCCAGATTTTCTGCCGCACGCGTGAAATGCCGTGCCTGGGCAACGGCGACAAAATAGCGCAGATAACGTAGCTCCATTTACGTAACTCCATATGTTTCCGATCTTGAAATAGCCTGAATTGCATATTGGAATTTTGTTCTCTCCCGCGTCAATCTTTATCTAAATATTAGTAATATTTAAGTAATTGGTGCGGTGAGAAGGAATGTATGAAAACGAATGTCAGTGAACAATCCTGTGAGGAAGCCTTTGCCAGCTATGCTTATGATTTTCGTCAGCAGCATGCAGACAGCGTTATTTATCAGACCTCATTAATGAGTGGGCTAATAAATGGCGTATACGAAGGTAGCCGAACGATGGCTGAATTACTGGAACATGGTGACTTTGGATTAGGAACATTTAATAGTTTGGATGGGGAACTGGTTGCGTTAAATAGCCAGATTTTCCAGCTGTTATCCGATGGCAGCGCACGGGCGGCGAAGCCGGAGCAGAAAACGCCGTTCGCCGTAATGACGTTCTTTCACCCGACGGAAACGATCCGTTTTGATCGCTGGACCTCGCGCGAAGACGTGCATCGCCAGATCGATGAGATTGTGGGAACGGATAATTTGTTCTGCGCGCTGCGGATTGACGGGAATTTTCGCTGTGTTGAAACCCGTACCGTCCCCCGGCAGTGCCGGCCTTATAAACCGATGCAGGAAGCGGTTGAAGGACAACCGACATTTCATTTTGAGCACCGTAACGGCAGTGTTATTGGTTTTCGTAGTCCAGCTTACACTCAGGGAATTAATGTCGCGGGTTACCACGAACATTTCATTACTGACGATCGCCAGGGCGGCGGCCATATTCTGAATTATGACGTCGAACACGGCACGCTAACGTTTGGTGTGGTTGCCAAACTGATCATCGATCTGCCTCAGGATCGGGAATTTCTCAATGCCGATCTGTCCTCAGAAAACCTCAATAGCGTCATCAAGTCAGTAGAGAGCTAGTCATTTCATCGGAGTCATGTCATGGAAAAGTCCACCGAACAGCAAAGCTGGAGTAGCGGAGCCGAGCTGATTGTAAAACACCTGGAAGCGCAGGGCGTAAAGCATATTTTTGGTATTCCCGGCGCTAAAATCGATCGCGTGTTTGATGAGCTGGAAGACTCGACAATTCAAACGATCCCGGTACGTCATGAGGCGAACGGCGCGTTTATGGCGGCGGCGATAGGCCGTCTCACGGGAAAAGCGGGAGTGACGCTGGTGACATCCGGCCCCGGCTGTTCCAATCTGGTCACCGGGCTGGCAACGGCAACCGCAGAAGGTGATGCGGTCGTGGCATTGGGCGGGGCGGTTAAGCGGGCGGATAAGCTCAAGCTGACACACCAGAGTCTGGACACCGTTAGCCTGTTTCAACCGGTCAGTAAATTCAGTGCGGAAATTACGGCATCCAGCGCGATTTCTGAAGTGCTGGCGAATGCTTTCCGGGCAGCGGAAAGCGGCCGTCCAGGGGCGGCGTTTGTCAGCCTGCCGCAGGATATCGTCAATGAGCCGGTGAGTAGCCCTGTGCTGGCATGTCCGAATTTGCCGCTGCTAAACGGTGCGCCGCATAGTGACGTTGCCGAGGCGGCCAAACGGCTGCGACAGGCTAAAAATCCGGTGTTACTGCTCGGATTAATGGCTAGCCAACAGGAAAATGCACAGGCACTGCGTCGTTTTTTACACCGCAGCCAACTGCCGGTTACCAGCACGTATCAGGCTGCTGGCGTGATCGACCAGCAGCAGTTCGATCACTTTGCCGGACGCGTTGGATTGTTCAACAATCAGGCCGGGGATAAGCTGCTGCAACAGGCGGACGTGATCGTTACCGTAGGCTACAGCCCGATTGAGTACGATCCGGTGTTATGGAATAGCGGCAAAGCAACGCTGATCCACATTGACGTGCTGCGGGCTGAGATCGACAGCGCCTATCACCCTGATATCGAGCTGCTCGGGAATATCGCGATGACGGTGGATGCGTTGAATGCGTGTATCAGCGAGCCAGTGATCTTATCGGCGGGCACGCAGGCCGTGTTGCAGGATCGTCAGCGTCAGCGCCACGATCTCAGTACGCGTGCCATCAACATGGCTGGGTTTGCGATCCACCCTCTGCGTCTGGTACGGGCGATGCAGGATATCGTGAATGAAGATGTCACGCTGTGTGTGGATATGGGGAGTTTCCACATCTGGCTGGCGCGTTACCTGTATAGCTTCCGGGCGCGACAGATTCTGATGACCAACGGCCAGCAGACCATGGGCGTGGCGCTGCCGTGGGCGATAGCGGCATCACTGGTGCAGCCTGGCAAGAAAGTGGTATCCGTTTCCGGCGATGGTGGGTTTATGCAGTCCAGTATGGAGCTGGAAACGGCGGTGCGCCTGAAAAGCAATCTTCTGCATATCATCTGGGTGGATAACGGCTATAACATGGTGGAAATCCAGCAAATCCATAAATACCATCGTCCGGCGGGCGTGGCATTTGGGCCGATTGATTTCAAAGCGTATGCGGAAGCGTTTGGCGCGAAAGGGTTTGCGGTGGAATCCGCGGATGAACTGGTCAGCAAACTTCGTCAGGCGATGGACGTTGACGGCCCAGCGGTGATTGCGATTCCGGTTGATTATTCCGATAACCACTGGCTGATGGAGAATCTAAATATTAGCGTGCTGATTTGATACGTCAGGATCGCGTCTGTACGCTGGTATCTATTAATATTATTTACACTGTCTGCCCAGAGGAATCTGGGCAGACAGTAAAAGAGTAATATCCAGGAAAGTATTCATGTTAAGGGCTAACATTTTTCTGTATTTTATGAAAACAAGCTCATTCAATAGTTATTAAACAATGTGCTACCTTTCTCCATAAGTGTACTCAATCTTGTTAATTGTTGATTTGAATCCATATCGTGGAAAAATTCTCTGTGGCGATGCTAAATAACTATCAGCTAACGCTTCAGCCGCAGTTCGGTAAAACTTTTCTTGGTTTTTATTATACCAGGGGTCATCATGCGGGTTAGGGCTGAATTTGTAGGTTTGATCGCGTGTAGCCGCCATGATACGAATTCCGCGATTTCCTGCACCAGAACCATATTTTTGCTCTGCGTAAGTAAACTCCACGCCACTTTTGGTGAATTTTCCTTTGACATCTACCGCGAATGCGTTGTCGGCAGTAAACGTCAAAAATAGAAATGCCGATGCAGCAATAGAACGTTGCAATAATGTATTAATGTTTTTTTGCATAGCTTTTATCCTATATGATTTTAACAGGGAGAAACACATTTAAAATCTAGATGAGCATCTGAGTTTATGCAATTGGCAGTCAGATTCTATTAACTGTATTTTCTTGGTTTGCTAATAAATAGCAACTTTAAAGTTATAATCCAATCTATTATCTCGATCGTCATTTTAAGTAATATTAATTTTTCATGTAATTATTAATATAATGCTGCGTGACGATATTTTTTACACCTTAATCCTCGTCATACTTCAAGTTGCCTGTGAGTTGGCCGATCAAATTCGTTTCAGACGAATTTGATCTTTTAGCGCGTGCTGCCACATAGAAAAGACGCCTGAGATACGGCTCACAAAATCGTGATGATGGCGACATAAGGAAAAGCGTAAAGCAGGGGGCCGTTGCCGGATTTTGATTGAAAAAATCTAATTTAGCGTTGTTTTTATCATTAGATTATCTAATTCGAATGATATTCTTGCGTGGGGGGCATTGCCTGAGTTATCCAGCTTTAATGCCATTAATTTGTGAATTAGGCTGGTTTAAGTAAGTTATATTCTTGTTTTTGTCTATTGTTAAGAATATTACGCTGCTTTGTTTTTTGTGGACGATTCGACTTTCTTCGCCTTCTATATAATTTATCTTATGCCTAAGAGTGTGGTTTAACCTGCGCTTCGGTGGTAAGTTCAGTTAGAAGATATCGTTTGCGTAGTGTGTTTTATCGCCTGAACGCCATGCGCTGAAGAGGGATGAAGAATGGCAAAGCAGACCCCGTTGTACCAACAACATCTGGCCGATGGTGCCAAAATGGTGGATTTTCACGGCTGGATGATGCCGCTGCATTACGGTTCTCAATTGGATGAGCACCATATTGTGCGTCGGGAAGCTGGCATTTTTGACGTTTCCCACATGACCATCGTCGATTTGCACGGCGTGAGAACGCGTGAATTCCTGCGTTACCTGCTGGCGAATGATGTCGCTAAACTCACGCAGCCGGGCAAAGCGCTGTATACCGGCATGCTGAATGCTTCCGGTGGCGTCATCGACGATCTGATCGTTTATTTTCTCACGGAAGATTATTTCCGGCTGGTAGTGAACTCCGCGACCCGCGAAAAAGATCTCGCCTGGATCGAGCAGCACGCTGCTCCTTTTGGTATCGAAATCCGTGAGCGTGAGGATCTGGCGCTGGTCGCGGTACAAGGTCCGCAGGCGCAGGAAAAAGTGCAGGAATGCCTGAAGGCGAAAGGCTTGAGTGATGCAGACGTGGCAGCGGTAGCTGGCATGAAGCCATTTTTTGGCAAGCAGGCGGGGGATTTCTTCGTCGCTACGACGGGTTATACGGGCGAAGCCGGTTATGAAATTGCGTTGCCGAGTGAGCAGGTGGTCGAATTCTGGCAGCAACTGCTGGCAGTTGGCGTGAAGCCATGCGGGTTGGGCGCACGCGATACGCTGCGGCTGGAAGCCGGGATGAATCTGTACGGTCAGGATATGGATGAGGGCGTTTCGCCACTGGCGGCCAATATGGGATGGACGATTGCCTGGCAGCCGGAGGATCGCCAATTTATCGGGCGTGAAGCATTAACGCATCAGCGTGAAAAAGGGACCGATCAACTGGTTGGTTTAGTGCTGACGGAAAAAGGCGTATTGCGCAATGATTTACCTGTGCGCTTTACTGATAGTGATGGCGTGATGCGCGAAGGGGTCATCACCAGCGGATCGTTCTCGCCAACGCTTGGCGTGAGCATCGCGCTGGCGCGTGTTCCGGTGGGGATTGGTGAACAGGCGATTGTGCAGATTCGTAACCGCGAACTGCCCGTCCACGTGACCAAACCCGGCTTTGTTCGCGCCGGAAAAGCCATCGTTCAGTATTGATAGCGGCTTGCCTGTAAAGATAAGCGCATAGGATTAACGACTTTAGGAAAGGGGATGCAATGAGCAATGTACCAGCAGAATTAAAATACACCACGTCGCATGAATGGGTACTGCACGAGGGCGGCGGTATCTACAGCGTGGGCATTACCGAGCACGCGCAGGAGCTTCTGGGTGACATGGTCTTTATCGATTTACCTGAAGTGGGCACAGTCGTCGCCGCAGGCGATGACTGTGCGGTGGCGGAATCGGTAAAAGCGGCGTCGGATATTTATGCGCCCATCAGCGGTGAGATCGTGGAAATCAACGAAGATCTGGAAAGCTCCCCTGAGCTGGTCAACAGCGCGCCTTATGCTGATGGCTGGCTGTTCCGCATCAGAATTTCTGATGAGTCTGATTTGGACGAACTGCTTGATGCCGAAGCCTATCAGGCGTCGCTAGAAGAAGACGAGTAGTTATCGCGCCCTCGGTTTTGCTGAACCGGGGGCGTTTTGTTTTATTCGCCCGCGTCGTCTTTCAGCGCGGCAGCGATCACGATTGATGCAGGAAATTACTGTAATGACCCAGACACTCAGTCAACTCGAACATGACGGCGCGTTTATCGAGCGCCATATCGGTCCTTCCGTCAGCCAACAGCAGCACATGCTGTCGGTGGTGGGCGCGACGTCGCTGGATGCGCTGATCCGCCAGATTGTCCCGGTGGATATTCAATTGCCCAGCCCGCCAGCGGTGGGAGAGGCAGTGACGGAACATGAAGCGTTAGCTGAGCTGAAGGCCATTGCAGGACGCAATCAACGTTATAAAAGCTATATCGGTATGGGCTACAGCGCGGTGCTGATGCCGCCAGTGATTTTACGCAACCTGCTGGAAAACCCAGGCTGGTACACCGCCTATACGCCGTATCAGCCGGAAGTCTCTCAGGGGCGTCTTGAGGCGCTGCTGAATTTTCAGCAGGTCACACAGGATTTAACTGGTCTGGACTTGGCCTCCGCCTCGTTGCTGGATGAAGCGACCGCAGCGGCGGAAGCGATGGCGATGGCAAAACGTATCAGCAAACTCAAGCAGGCTGAGCGTTTCTTCGTCGCCGACGACGTACATCCGCAAACGCTGGACGTGGTGCGTACCCGCGCGGAAACCTTCGGTTTTGAGATTGTTGTGGGTAAGGCGGAAGAGGCGCTGAAAGACGGTGCGGTGTTTGGCGTACTGCTGCAACAGGTGGGGACGACGGGCGAACTGCACGATTACAGCGACCTGATGGCCGCACTGAAAGCGCGTAAGGTTGTCAGCTGCGTGGCGTCGGACATCATGGCGCTGGTGCTGCTGACCGCCCCGGGCAAACAGGGCGCGGACATTGTCTTCGGTTCCGCACAGCGCTTTGGCGTGCCGATGGGTTACGGCGGGCCACACGCGGCCTTCTTCGCCTGTCGTGATGAACATAAACGTGCGATGCCGGGACGTATCATCGGTGTGTCGCGCGATGCGGCAGGCAACACTGCGCTGCGCATGGCGATGCAGACGCGTGAACAGCACATTCGCCGCGAGAAGGCGAATTCCAATATTTGTACCTCGCAGGTGCTACTGGCCAACATTGCTGGGATGTACGCGGTATTCCACGGCCCAGAAGGGCTCAAACGTATTGCAGGACGCATCCACCGCCTGACCGATATTCTGGCGGCGGGATTAACGCAGGGCGGCCTGCTGCTGCGCCATCGCAGCTGGTTCGATACTTTGACCATCGAAGTCGCAGACAAGGACGCGGTACTGAGTCGGGCATTAAGTTTTGGCATTAACCTGCGCAGCGATTTGGCAAGCGCCGTGGGCATCACGCTGGATGAAGCGACCACGCGTGAAGACGTACTGGCGCTGTTTGCGGTGCTGTTAGGTGACGATCACGGGTTGGATATTGAGGCGCTTGATGCGGCTGTTGGTCAGCAAGCTGCGACGATCCCTGCCGGGCTGGTACGTCACGATGCGATCCTGTCGCATCCGGTGTTCAACCGCTATCACAGTGAAACCGAGATGATGCGTTACCTGCATCGTCTGGCGCGTAAGGACCTGGCGCTGAATCAGGCGATGATCCCGCTTGGTTCCTGCACCATGAAGCTCAACGCGGCGGCGGAAATGCTGCCGATTACCTGGCCGGAGTTTGCTGAACTGCATCCGTTCTGCCCGCCGGAACAGGCGCTGGGCTATCGTCAAATGATTGAACAGCTATCGGGCTGGTTGGTACAACTGACGGGCTATGACGCGATTTGCATGCAGCCCAATTCGGGTGCGCAGGGCGAATACGCGGGGCTGCTGGCGATCCGTCGCTATCATGAAAGCCGCAATGAAGCCAGCCGTAATCTCTGTCTGATTCCTAGCTCTGCCCACGGTACGAACCCGGCATCGGCGCAGATGGCGGGGATGGACGTGGTGGTGGTCGCCTGTGACAAGCAGGGCAATATCGATCTGCACGATCTGCGTGAGAAAGCACAGGCGGCAGGCGAGCAGCTTTCCTGCATTATGGTGACCTATCCGTCCACCCATGGCGTCTATGAAGAAACGATCCGTGAAGTGTGCCAGATCGTGCATCAATATGGCGGTCAGGTGTATCTGGACGGCGCGAACATGAACGCGCAGGTTGGTATTACGACGCCGGGCTACATTGGCGCAGATGTATCGCACCTGAACCTGCATAAAACCTTCTGTATTCCGCACGGCGGCGGCGGACCGGGCATGGGGCCGATTGGCGTGAAAGCGCATCTGGCACCGTTTGTACCGGGGCATCAGGTAGTAAAAATCGAGGGTGTGTTAACGGAGCAAGGCGCGGTATCGGCGGCACCGTTCGGGAGTGCCTCCATTCTGCCGATTAGCTGGATGTATATCCGTATGATGGGCGCGGAAGGGCTGAAACAGGCCAGCCAGATGGCGATCCTGAACGCCAACTACATCGCGACGCGCTTGCAGCAGGCCTATCCGGTGCTTTACACCGGCCGTGATGGTCGCGTGGCGCACGAATGCATTCTGGATATTCGTCCGCTCAAAGAGAGCACGGGTATCAGCGAGATGGATATCGCCAAGCGTCTGATCGACTACGGTTTCCATGCGCCGACCATGTCGTTCCCGGTCGCGGGCACGCTGATGGTGGAGCCAACGGAATCGGAGAGTCAGGTCGAGATCGATCGCTTTGTTGACGCGATGCTGGCGATCCGTGCCGAAATCAACCGTGTTGCGCAGGGCGAATGGCCGCTGGACGACAACCCGCTGGTGAACGCACCGCATACGCAGGCGGAGCTGGTGGCGGACTGGGCACACCCCTATAGCCGCGAACTGGCGGTATTCCCGGCTGGCAGCGAACACAAATACTGGCCGAGCGTGAAGCGTCTGGACGACGTTTACGGCGACCGTAACCTGTTCTGTTCGTGTGTGCCGATGAGCGATTATTAATAAGCGCGGTGTGAATATTGGCCTCGCACGTATTTTAACGCATGCGAGGCCAAATTTATTTGGCTACGGGGAATTTGAAGCTGATACCAGAAGGAGTTTTTGGTTTATTCGAACATTCCTCAATATTCAGCCTCTCTTATTTATAATAAGAAAGTGAATTAAGCTGTCTTTCATTTAGAGACTGAAACTTGCTTTCCGTTATTTTTATAATTGTGGGTAATAATTTCTTAATCCTTTCGTGACCATCTGGTTTAATAATTGCAATTACTTGAATATTCAGGGGATGGATATTATGTATTGCAAATACTAAGAAATTATCGCTTACTCTGCGATGGAGGGGATGTGATGCAGGCCACGGGGTCTCTTCTCCTGGAATGCGAATATGAGACTTGTAAATTCCAGAAAGGTTAGATTGAGAAGAACGTTCAAAACCGCCCATCTTTCCAAGATATGCAGAGACTTTTCCGTTGTTTTTATAATTTGCTAATGCTTTAGCAAAGAAGTTTTCCAATTGACCTGCGGCGGCATCATCAATAATGCTTACGCGGTTTTCCATGCTGGCGGCTCCATGCCAAGTCTCTTGTGACTGTCTTCAACTGACTTTTTGAAAGCAGCTAATTCTTCATCGTTAAATTCCCCTGCTTCTTCGTATTCAAGAGGAAGAAACTGAGCTCCGAGTGTGGCTACCCCCATAGTTAACTTCTTGTATTCGATGAAAGTGTTGATCGCGTGATTTTTCATTGTCATAAGCGTAGTGAGATGTGGCAACCAGGCTTTGTTATTTTCGGCAACAAAGAAGGTATAAAGAAGCCTCGTTATGCCATGATCAATTTGATTGACCTGATCGTTTAGCTTGTCGATGTCACTGCGTTGGATGTCTAGTGCTGCAATGTTCTCATCAGTTCCATTGCTAAGGGTATCGATAAACTCTTTATATTTTTCACAGTTTTTTTCAACGGGTGCCATGACTTTGTAGATGATTTTCAGTGCATCGGAGGCTTGTTTTTTGGAGATAGAATTCCCGTGACTTCTGTCAAAGTCAGATATGGATCGCTCAATAGGCTGAGACACGTTATTGAAAACGCTCTCTATCTTATCCGGCCCTTGGTTGACAATAGCCATAGCTTCAAGCCCTAGCATGATTGATTCCTTATAATTTTACAGGTTAAAAATGATACAGCAAAGTTAGTCACTCTTCCCAGCCGTATTTTTAGGGACTTCGAACCTTCCCGCAAATCACCTGCCAAAACGGAGATGAATCGTTCGCAGGCATATTTTCCCTACCCGAAAACAAACTGTCATTAAACTGACGCCCCACTGACACGCTAGCGTTCTAGGGTAAGGCCTCTGTGTTTCACACTGAGCGGCCTTTGAGTTATGCGTGCAAAATGCTTTCCCTATCTTGTGCTGTTGCCGACGCTGGTTTTTTTGCTTGCCTTCACCTATTTCCCCCTGCTGCGCTCGGTTATCGATAGCCTGTATGACACCCGGCTGAATGCCGATACGCCGCTGTTTGTCGGTATGGATAATTTTGTGCGTCTGGTGCAGGACGCGGTGTTCTGGCAGGCCTTGCTGAACAACGTGCTGTATATCCTGATGACGGTGGTTCCCGGCGTACTGCTGGCGCTGTTGCTGGCGGTGCTGCTGTGGGAAAACACGCGCGTTAACCGCTGGCTGCGTACTGCTTTCTTCTTTCCGATGATTATTCCGCTGGTGAGCGCCGCGACGCTGTGGCTGTTCATCTTTATGCCGGGGCTGGGGCTGCTGGATTACTATCTGGCGAAAGTGTTCGGCCCGATGAACAACAACTATCTCGGCATGAGCGACAGCGCGCTGGTGGCGGTGAGCGTTATCGGTATCTGGAAATTCGCGGGTTATTACATGCTGTTCTTTCTCGCCGGTCTGCAAGCCATTTCTGCTTCCGCCCGCGAAGCGGCGCTGATGGAAGGCGCTTCACGGCGTCAGGTGTTTTTCTACGTCACGCTGCCGCTGCTACGGCCAACCATCGCCTTTGTGGTCACTATCGCCTTTATCTACGCCATTACCCAGATCGACCATGTTGCTGTGATGACGCGCGGCGGGCCGAATAACGCGACGACCGTGCTGCTCTATTACATCCAGGATCTGGCGAATGACACGCACGATCTGGGTAAAGCCTCTGCGGCGACCTTCCTGACGCTGGCGATGCTGTTCGCCTTTTCCACTATGAATCTGAAAGTGCTGGAGAAAGGGGTGCATTATGAGCGTTGATCACCTGAATGTTGAGAACCTAAGCGTTGACGTTCGGCATGTTGCAAACCGCAGCGTTGCCAATCGCCACCCGCTTCGCATCACGACGCGATTCACGCTACCGCTGCTGCTGATTTGCGCTGCGCTACTGTGGGTCAGCCCGTTTATCTGGATGTTGTCTTCTTCCATTAGCACCAGCAGCTTCGGCGTAGATATGGCGTCGCTGCTGCCGCGTCTCCCATTTACGCTCGATAACTTCCGCGATGCGTGGGACAGCGCCAACTGGCTACAGCTTTACACCAACACGCTGATCTTTGCGGTCGGCACGTTTCTGGTACAGCTGGTGACGATCACCACGGCGGGCTACATCTTTGCCTATCACGAGTTTCGCGGCAAAACGCTGCTGTTCTATCTGCTGCTGATTCAACTGATGATCATGCCAGTCGTCATGATGGTGCCAAACATGATGACGCTCAAACAGCTTGGCCTGCTCAACACCCTGACTGGTGTGATGATGCCGTATTTCGCCTCGGCGTTTGGCGTATTCCTGATGCGTCAGGCGTTTCTCAATATCGCCAAAGAGATCGAAGAAGCCGCGTTGATGGAAGGCTGTCGCTGGTGGCAGGTGGTGTTTCACGTCCTGATCCCGATGACCTGGCCGTCGATTCTGGCTTTCGCCACGGTAAGTATTACCTACCACTGGAACGAATATCTCTGGCCGCTGATGGTGCTCAACGACCCGGACAAACAGGTACTGACCATTGGGCTGGTGTCGTTTGCCATGGGCGCGGAGTCCGGCGGGCAGTGGGGATTGATTTGCGCAGGTACGCTGCTGGTGTGTCTGCCGCTGATGGTGGCTTTTGTGGTGTTCCAGAAGCAGTTCCTGAGCAGCTTCGGCTTCTCGGGCATTAAGTGAATCGCTGATAAGGCCATGCGGGTAATACGGGTTACTTAAGCTCGCTGTTAGGGGAAACACAGGGGGAGGTTCCCGCAGGGAGGCCTCACCCCTGCGGTCGCCCCGTGTACCTCGATGCTTGAGCGATCGGCGTTAGGCCATGCGGGTGACTTAATTCTATTTATCAGGAGCGACAAGCTCCATGTATCTCGATCCTTAAACGATCGGCGTTCGCCAACGGGTGAAATAACGATAGAGGTGGTGGTTATGTTGCTGGCACAGATTTCCGATCTGCATTTTCGCAGTGAGGGGCGCAAGCTCTATGAATTTATTGATATTAACGGGGAAAATGCCAAGGTCATTAACCAGCTCAACGCGCTGAGCGAGCGGCCGGACGCGGTGGTGATTAGCGGCGATATCGTTAACTGCGGCAGTCCGCAGGAGTATCAGGTGGCACAGCGCGTGTTGCAGATGCTGGATTACCCGATGTACGTGATTCCGGGTAATCACGATGATAAGCAGCATTTCCTCAACGCGATGCGCCCGCTTTGCCCACAATTAGGCGATGATCCCGAGAACATCCGCTATGCGGTGGATGACTTCCCGATGCGCCTGCTGTTCATCGACACCAGTTTGGCCGGGCAGGCGAAAGGCTGGCTGACGCCGTCCACGTTGGGCTGGCTGGAGCAGCAGTTGCAAGATCACGCCACGCGCGAAACGGCGATCTTCATGCACCATCCGCCGCTCCCGCTGGGATCGGCACACATGGATCGGATTGCCTGCGAAAACGGGAGCGAGCTGCTGACGTTGATCGAGCGTTTCCCGCAGCTTACGCGGATCTTCTGCGGCCATACGCACCGCCTGATTATGACGCAGCATCGGCAGGCGATTATTGCCACCGTGCCGGGCACTGTCCATCAGGTGCCGTATTTCTACTATGACGACACGTCGTACTACAACCTGGAACCCGCCAGCGTGGTCATGCACCGCTATGTGCCGGTTACCGGGCTGGTCAGCTACAGCCAGTCGATTGCCTCGTACCCCGGGCCTTACCTCTACGATCCACGTATCAGCTGTCCGGTGGATGCGTAATGGCTGTGATTCAGTTACGTAATATCAGCAAACGCTTCGAGCATACGCAGGCGCTGGCATCGCTGTCGCTGGATATCGCTGACGGCGAATTTCTGGTGCTGGTCGGACCGTCCGGCTGTGGCAAAAGTACGCTGCTGCGTATGCTGGCCGGACTGGAGGACGTAAGCGACGGACAAATTCTGCTGGGTGACGACGACATTACGACGTGGAGCCCGAAACAGCGTAATTTCTCGATGATCTTCCAGAACTATGCACTGTTTCCGCACCTGACAGTTGAGCAGAACATCACTTTTGGGATGCGGATGCGCGGCGAGCCGAAAGCAGAGTATCCACAGCGCGTGCAGCGCGTTGCCAGCCTGCTCCAGCTTGAGCCGCTACTGAAACGCAAGCCGGGGAAACTATCTGGCGGTCAGCGCCAGCGTGTGGCGATGGCGCGGGCGATCGTACGCGATCCGCATTTATTTCTGATGGATGAGCCGCTGTCGAATCTGGATGCCCGCCTGCGCAGCGATGTGCGGGACGGCATTATGGATCTGCATCGGCAGTTGAAAACGACCACCGTTTACGTCACGCACGATCAGATTGAGGCGATGACGATGGCCGACAGGATCGCCGTGCTCGATCGCGGCGTGCTGCAACAGGTCGGGACGCCGGAACAGCTGTATTCACACCCGGCTAATGTCTTTGTCGCCGGGTTTATTGGCACGCCAGCGATGAATCTCGTGACGCTGCCCTGCACAGATGGCCGCGCCATGTTGCAGGCATTGCCTGTGGCGCTGCCTGACAGTGAAGAAACGCGAGCATTAACCAGCGTGCTGCTGGGGATTCGCCCTGAGCATATTACCGAACACGCCGCGTCAGACGGCGACTTGTCATTGCCGGGAACAGTGAAGCAGAGGGAGCTGTTTGGCGCGGAGTATCTGATACATGTGGATACGCCGTTGGGAAATATTCGCTACCGTCGGCCAAATCGCGATGGCGTGCCGGATGTCGGTGCCCCCATTGTGCTTCATTTTTCACCGCAGGATTGTCATTGGTTTTCCGGGCAAACCGCCCGTAATTTATCCCAGGAGAAAAGAAATGCGTAACCCCCGTATGATGGCGCTGGCGATAGCCTTGCTGATGTCCGGCCCCGCGCTGGCGAAAGAGAGTATCGATTTCATGTTTCCTGCGCCGGTTGATGGCAAGCTGACGATGGAAATGACGCGCATCATCAAGGAGTACAACCAATCGCAGGATCAGGTTGAAGTGCGTGGGATCTTCACCGGCAATTACGACACAACCAAGGTGAAAGCGGAAGCTGCCGCTAAAGCGGGCGATCCGCCAGCGCTGGTGATTATGTCGGCGAATTTCACTGCCGATCTGGTCATCAAAGATGAAATCCTGCCGATGGACGAGCTGTTCAAATACGGCAATGAAAAAGCCACGCCTTTCCTGACCAAAAATTTCTGGCCTGCGCTGCATCAGAATGCGCAGGTAATGGGGGTGACTTACGCGATCCCGTTCCACAACTCGACGCCGATCCTCTATTACAACGAAGACATGCTGAAAAAGGCCGGCTTTAACGAACCGCCGAAAAACTGGGATGAAGTGGTTGCCGTCGCGAAGAAACTGACTGACCCGGCGAAAGGGCAGTGGGGCATCATGATTCCGTCCACAAACGATGACTACGGCGGCTGGATGCTGTCTGCGCTGACGCGTGCCAACGGCGGAGCGTATTACAATGCCGATTATCCGGGCGAAGTGTATTACAACACGGCATCAACCAAAGGCGCGCTCCAGTTCTGGCGTGATTTAGTGTACCGCGACAAAGTGATGCCCGCTGGCGTGCTGAATTCCAAACAGATCAGCGCCGCGTTTTTCTCCGGCAAACTGGGCATGACGATGCTGAGCACCGGTGCGCTGGGCTTTATGCGTGAAAACACCAAAGATTTCCAGCTTGGCGTGGCGATGATGCCGGAAAAAGAGCGTCGCGGCGTAACCATCGGTGGGGCGAGTCTGGTGAGCTTCAAAGGGATTTCCGAAGCGCAGAAGAAAGCGGCCTGGCAATTCATGAACTATCTGGTCAGCCCGGAAGTCAGCGGCAACTGGAGCCGTTTTACCGGCTATTTCGCACCGCGCATGGCGGCCTACGATCTGCCGGAAATGAAGGATTATCTGGCGAAAGATCCGCGTGCGGCGATTGCGCTTTCACAGCTGCAATATGCCCATCCGTGGTATGCAACCTATGAGACGGTCGCGGTGCGTAAAGCGATGGAAAATCAGCTGGCTGCGCTGTTAAACGATCCGGCGAAAAAGGTTGATGACGCCGCTGCTGCTGCACAAAAAGAGGCGGATGGCATCATGAAGCCTTATGTGGATAAAACGGCGTTGCGAGACGTGAAATAAGGACATCTCGCCCCATTGATACTGGCTCAACGGGGCGGGAAAAGGCTAATTGCCTGCGCTTTCCGCCACTGCGGAAAGCGCGACCAGAATGGCGGTTTCCGGCGTCAGGACGGGAAGGGAAAGACCAGCCTGCATCAGCCAATCGCCAGAAACCACGATCGGTTGACGTAACCAGAGAGGAAGTTCACGCATGGTGCTGCCGCCTTCGCGCACCGTTTTGATTTCCGGACTATCCAGCAGTGTGACTTCATAACGCGCGTCGGGTCGCAGACCGGGGAAGCGCAGCGTACCCGCCAGCGAATAATTCGGCATACACAACTGGGCAATCTGAAAAACGGCATGCTGCCGATCGTGGCTGACCACGCCGGTGACCTGTGTGGCATTGTCCGGCATATCGACCCGCCAGGTGGTGCCGTTGTGCAGCAGCGGGCGCAGCGTTTTATGCAACTGGATGTAGTGGCGATAGCCTTCCAGTTCGTCGTCATCGGCCTTTACGGGATCCAGTTCGATGCCCATGTGACCGAACAGAGCGGTCAGGCCGCGAAAGGCGAGGGTATGGCGCCGATAGGTAGCGTGGCACCGTGCATGTCCGATGTGTTGCCCCATCACCTCTGGCGGGAAGAAGTAGCTCATGCCGCGCTGGATGGTCTGTCGCTCCAGCGCGTCGTTGTTATCCGACACCCAGAAACGCTGGGTGCGCTCCAGCACGCCGTAGTCGATACGGCCGCCGCCGGACGCGCAGGATTCAAACTCAACATGGGGAAAACGCTGACGCAGGGTATCGAGCAGACGATAGAACTGCCGAGTCTGCGCATCGGCGGCCAGACGCCCTTCATGGCCGGGCTGCACCAGCTCGCGGTTCATATCCCATTTCACATAATCGACCGGGTGCTCGCCCAGCAGCCAGCTCAGCCGCTCCAGCAGGTAAGCGAAGGCGTCGGGCTGATTTAAATTCAGCACGTACTGGTAGCGACCCGTTGGCTGTGCGTAGCCGGGCAATTGCAGCACCCAGTCGGGATGGGCGCGGAACAGGTCGGAATCGGGGTTGATCATCTCCGGTTCGACCCAAATACCGAACTCCATCCCCAGTGCTTTGACATGCTCGATGACGGGCATTAGCCCGTTCGGGTATTTTTCCTCGTCCAGATACCAGTCGCCGAGTGCAGCTCGGTCATGATGGCGACCGAGGAACCAGCCGTCATCGATAATGAAGCGCTCCACGCCGACGTCGGCGGCCTTGCTCGCCATCTGCATGATGTACTCTGGATCGTGATCGAAATAGATCCCTTCCCAGGTATTGAGGTGCACCGGGCGCGGCTTGTCGCCGCAGAATTGGATCAGGGACTGGCGCAGGAAGGTGTGGTAGCGCTGGCTCATGCCATTCAGGCCAGTATCAGAGAAGGCGGCGTAGACCCATGGTGTAGTGAGGGATTCCGACTGTGCCAGCGTGATTTCGCCCGGCAGATACAGGGCTTCCGCCTGCACGACGCGGCGTCCGTCCGTTTTAATATCGGCACGCAGACGGTGGTTGCCGCTCCAGCCTAAATGCACGCCCCAGACGGCACCATGCTGCTCATTGAACGCGGATTCACCGAGGATAAACGCGGGGAAATATTCGTGGGAGCTTCTTCCGCGACGGCTTTCCTGAATAAAGCCGCCGTGCTGCAACGTGAGACGGTGAGTCTGAAACTCACGTAGCCAGCGGCCGTGAAACGCCATGACGTCGCTCGCCCGTTCCGGGACGGGGAGCGTGACGGCCAGGCGCTGTACTTGCCAGACATCAGCGCGCAGATTCTGCAACGTGTGGCGCAGTTGCAGGACATCGGTCTGCGGATCCAGACGCAGCTCGCTGGTCAGACGCAATCCTGCCTGTGCATCTTCCGCTGTAATGATGAGCGTATTGTCCTGAACGTCAGCCTGCGTCGTCGTGAAGATCGGCGCGGCGTCATAGCCCGAGCGATGCCCCTCAATACCCGGGGAACCGAACTGGCCACGTCCGTATTCCATCGCCAGCGTCAGAGGGAGATCGACATCCAGACGACCGTTAGCAACGGGGCGTTGCAGAGAAACGATATCCTCTGGAGAGAAACCGCGCAGCCGTGGCCCCCAGTAGAGAATTTCCGCCGCCGGAGCGCAGCGAACGATGATATCGCACTGCGCGCTGGTTAATTGAACAAGATCACGCACCATGAGGAAGGCTCCCAATTACGATCCGATTAATGCCTCTTAGTGAAAACTTAAACGTTTAAGCCATCAACTTAAACGTTTAAGAAATGTGATTTTGTTAAAATAATCGTTAAGGAAGGGAGAAAGGTTGCGACGAAGATGTGAAGAACATCTCGTTGGCGGCTGGAGCCAATAAACCAACTGATGTCTTTATAAAAAGGCGGAAGAGGGCGGAATAGATTAGGCGGGAAAGCTCGTCTTACCGATGCGTAACGTCGGTTGCCATAGCACCTGCAAATTTTCTACGGCTTCGCCTGCGATGAGCGCCTGCGTCATGCTGGCAATCTGTTCGCCAACCTGCTCGCGCGTCGCTTGTTCTATGGCGGTCACGTTGATGTCGGTCAGGCTGTCCTGTGGCAGACCGTCATACATCACCAACGAAATGGGGGGTGAACTGGAAAGTCGGCCCGCCTGCTGCAATGCCGCAACGGCACCGTCGCCGTGCACATTGCCATCTATCACCATCGCGGTTGGCGGTTCAGGCAGTGCCAGAAGGTCGAGCATGGCCTGATATCCTGCGCGGCGCGTGGGGCTGACACAGCGCAGATAGGTTTCGTGAAACGGCAGACCGTGGTGTTGCAGAGCATCGCGATAGCCCTGACGACGCTGCATGATGAACGCCTGCGGGTGGTCTTCACTTAACATGGCGATACGGCGATGGCCGAGCGCGATCAGGTGCTCGGTCGCCAGCGCCATGCCAGCGCGGTTGTCAAAATCGAACCAGGCGTAAGGGTGGGGAAGCTGACTACGCCCCAGCGCCAGAAAAGGCACGTTGTGGCGTTGCAGTAGCGCCAGCCGCTCGTCCTGTTCGCACGTATGCGCCACAATCAGCGCATCAATGCGCTGGCTGGCGATCAAGCGGGCGGCTCCCTGACAGGCGTCTTGCTCATCGGCCAGCAGGAGAAAATCGACCTCGTGCTGCGCTAGCTTATGGCTGATTGCGCCAATCATCTCAAAAAAGACATCGTTACTCAGGGAAGAAGCGTAGGGATAGACCAGCCCGACGGCGTTGCTTTTGCCCATTTTCAGGCGGCGCGCGTGGGTATTGGGACGATAGCCGATACGTTCTGCTTCTTCCTGAATACGCTGGCGCGTGGCGTCGGAGATATCCCGATGGCCGTTCAGAGCACGGCTCACCGCTGCTACGGACAAACCCAGGTTATTCGCGATTGTTTTTAAAGACATCACCCTCTCCTGACGTGAATGCCCGGCTAGCGGGAAAACCGAATTATAGCAACCAGCCCTTGGCTTTGGCCTCTTCCAGATGCTGCTTCAGGTATTGCCACAGCTCCGGGTTGATCGCGGCGATGAATTCGGCGCGTTCAAGAACCTGCTCCAGACGAATGCCGTTTTCTACCCAGCTTTGCCCGCCGTTGTACAGATTCATCAGCATTGGCATGACGCGATCGAGCATCATGGCGAACTGGGCGCTGGGGGTTTCGTTGGCTTCATACTCTTCCCACAGATCGTGGAATCGTTGACGCTGTGGCTCCGGCAGCAGGCCAAAGATGCGGGCGGCGGCAGCGACTTCCTGATCGTGAATCGCCAGACGCGCGGAAAGATCGTAAACGATCACATCACCTGCATCGATTTCGACGATGTCGTGAATCAGCGCCATTTGGATCACGCGCTGGATATCCACGTTTTCACCTGCATAAGGTGCCAGCGCCATCGCGGCGACGGCAAAATGCCAGCTGTGTTCGGCAGAATCTTCGTGACGTTCGCTGCCGATGATTTTGTTACGGCGCTGCACGCTTTTTAATTTATCGATTTCTATCAGAAAGCCGAAAACATCGGTCATGGAGCCGAAATTCAGAGTGGATGGGAAAGATGACATGAAAAGCTTACCTCTTGCAGTGAAAACGATGCAGTAAAAATCATGCAGTGAAAACGATATGTAGTTAAAACCAAAACGATATGTAGTGAAACTACAGGAAAGCGCTGTAAGCGTCAGAACCGGATAACCGTAAACGCGAATAACCGGTAAAAACGGCAGAGCCCTTCAAAAAACAGGGAGATATCGAGGCCGATCATTGTAGGGGATGTTGCCCGAGATTGACATGCATGATTACACGTTAAGTCAGAGAGAAAGTGAGACGATAATTATTTTAGCTTACACGTGTACACTGAAACTATTCTCAGTTACTCTGCTCAAAGGTTAAACACCTGCGCCTGTGTCCCCTGTATGAAACCGGGGAAGGTAAGGCGGATAACGTCAGCGCATGATGTTGTGAAATGTGTACTGTTGCCGAATACAGTGGGATCTATTGATGTCAAAAAATACACAGATGTCGGATTACTCTCTGGCAGAGGAAATTGCGAACAGCATAAGCCATGGAATCGGTGTGATTTTCGGGATTGTGGGTCTGGTTTTATTGCTGGTTCAGGCGGTCAATAATGACGCTGGCAGCGTGGCGATTACCAGCTACAGCCTCTATGGCGGCAGTATTATCCTGCTATTTTTGGCGTCGACGCTGTATCACGCGATACCGTCTCAGCGTATTAAGCCGTGGCTGAAAAAATTCGACCACTGTGCTATCTATCTGTTAATTGCCGGAACCTATACGCCGTTTTTGCTGGTGGGGCTGGATTCACCGCTGGCGCATGGTCTGATGGTTGTTATCTGGGGGATGGCGCTGCTGGGTGTGATCTTCAAACTGGCGTTTGCCCACCGTTTTGAAGTGCTGTCATTGATTACCTATCTGGTGATGGGCTGGCTGTCGCTGGTGGTGATTTATCAGATGGTGATGAAGCTGGCGCCAGGGAGTGTGACGCTGCTGGCAATCGGCGGCGTGGTGTACACGCTGGGGGTGATTTTCTATGCCTGCAAGCGTATTCCCTATAATC
Source organism: Pectobacterium carotovorum (assembly GCF_033898505.1). Taxonomy (NCBI): domain Bacteria; kingdom Pseudomonadati; phylum Pseudomonadota; class Gammaproteobacteria; order Enterobacterales; family Pectobacteriaceae; genus Pectobacterium; species Pectobacterium carotovorum. The sequence continues at coordinate 440,784 of NZ_JAXAFK010000002.1, forward strand.
ACGCGATTTGGCACGGGTTTGTATTGGGCGGGAGCGTTTGCCACTTTCTGGCGATTTATCTTTATATTTAATCCTGCATAAAGCGCATGAACCTAAGTGGTTCATGCGCGATGTCACCCGCCGGATTAATCCGTTATTTCATACGGCAGCGGCTGAATCGTGAGCTGGCTGTCGGCATCTTCGCGTACGCGCAGAACATTCTCCGCGGTGAGATCGTTATTCAACACGGCCTGTACCCACACCTCACCGTTCTGCAATTGGCTGGCGGCCAACACCGTACCGGTACGGCGCCAGTTCTCGCCGAGCTGCAATTCGAGATCGTCCCCTGCTTGCGGCACCTGATTCGCCTTACCCGCCAACCAGTAAAGCGCACGCTTGTTTGCCCCACGATATTTTGCCCGAGCGACCATTTCCTGACCGGTATAGCATCCTTTGCTGAAGCTAATCCCATTTAATGCCTGTAAATTAGTCGCTTGCGGGATGAACTGCGCACTGTTTGCGCTGTCAATGATGGGCTGACCTGCTTCGATATCCAGCGTCAGCCACTGGCGGCTGTCGTTCAGACTGACTTTATCGCCGAGCTGCTCAAGCAGCGAAGCGCTTTGCTCAGGCGACAGCACCAGCAGGAAACGTTCTGCGGGATGGGCAAAATGCAGTAAGGTTGCCCCTTCGTGCTGCACGACAGGGTGATCGGCGTCTGGCAACTGGCTAAAGGCAGAGGCCAGCAGCTCGCGGATGCCTGCACCTGCCGCGCCGAGCAGTACGGCGTTGTCGTCCGGTACGATAGTTGTTTTCGAGAAAACGGCGTATTTTTTCAGTTCGCTAAGCTGGGCGTCGCGTAGGTTACGACGCTCAATGAAAGCAAAGCCTTCGCCGTGATGGAACAGGCGTAGGTTGCTCCACATTTTCCCTTTCGCGTCGCAGTGGGCGCAAAGGATGTGCCGATCGTCAGCGAGTGCGCTGACATCCGCAGTGACCTGTCCCTGGAGATACTTGACGGTATCCGGTCCGACCATCGTGGCCAGCGCCCAGTCATCCAACGAGATGAGCGTGGCGGCCAGTTGGGCGGAAGCAAATAGGGGTTGTGAGGCAAAAGGACGTTGATGAGCCGTATGTTCGTTAACCATATAGTACAATCCTGCGCTAAGGGCGATACCCGAATGGCTTAATGGTAAAAGAGCGCTCAGGGTTTGCAAGTGGTTATTCACGCAGCGTTATTGCATAGCACATCCTGATACCGATCGGCGCGCTCGTCGCGGCGCACGCCGGTAAACTATGTCAAAATGTTACTATTAGTTGATACCCGCTACCGGAATCGGAGTACACTAGCGGCACGTTGCGATAACAAGGTGGACATGAAACATGGAAATCGATAATAAATCACGCATTCATTGGGCATGCCGCCGCGGTATGCGCGAACTGGATATCGCGATCATGCCGTTTTTCGAGCATGACTATGACACACTCAGTGACAGTGATAAGCGCACGTTTGTACGCCTGTTACAAAGCGACGATCCCGATTTATTCAACTGGCTGATGAACCATGGCGAGCCGAAAGACGGAGAGCTGAAACGCATGATTTCTCTTATTCAGACGCGAAATAAAGATCGTGGCCCAGTGGCAATGTGATCTTCGCGTTTCCTGGCGTATGCAACTACTGTCATTGGTTGTGCATGGCCTATTAGTATTGCTCATTCTTCTGGCGCCGTGGCCGGACGGCTATGCGTGGCTGTGGCTGTGCCTGGTCACGATGGTGATGTTCGGTTTTATCCGTAGCCAAAGGAATATCAAATCCCGACAGGGGGAAATCGTTCTGCTCAGCGAAACGACCCTGAACTGGCGGCAGCAGGAATGGCAGATCGTTAAACGACCGTGGTTGCTGAAAAATGGCGTGTTGCTGTCATTGCAGGCCGTTAACGGTAAAGACAGACAACAGCTTTGGCTGGCATCGGACAGCATGGGCGATGACGAATGGCGTCATTTGCGTCAGCTTCTTTTGCAGCAGAAACACTGGGCGAGATAGCGGCGCGTTGGAAATGTTCTTATTCGGTCACCGTGTGACCGTGCTTTAAAATTGATTGGATATAACTGATGACTAAGCCCGCAGTGCAAAAAAATGGTCTGCATCCTCGTAATCGCCATCGCGACCGTTATGATTTTCCCGCGCTCAAACAGAGCTATCCCGCGCTTGTCCCGTTTGTCACGGTGAATGCCTACGGTGATGAGTCAGTGGACTTTGCGAATCCCGAGGCGGTGAAAGCGCTGAATCAGGCGTTGTTGCAGCATTTTTATCAGATTGAACACTGGACGATTCCAGACGGTTTCCTGTGCCCACCGATTCCTGGCCGTGCCGACTACATTCACCATCTGGCTGACTTGCTGGCGGAAGATAACCGCTCAGTGGTGCCGCGAGAGGCGTCCGTGCTGGATATCGGCTGCGGCGCCAACTGCATTTATCCGCTGATTGGGTATCGTGAATACGGCTGGCGTTTTACCGGCAGTGAAATTAATCCGCTCGCAATGAAAGCGGCCAACCAGACGATTGAGGCTAATCCCGGTTTGAACCGAGCGATTCGCCTGCGCCGTCAAAAAAGCAGTACAGCGATACTGGCAGGGATTATTCACAAGAACGAGACGTTTGATGCGGTCATGTGTAATCCGCCATTCCACGCTTCCGCTGAGGATGCGCGTCAGGGAACGCAGCGTAAACTGCATAACCTGGGGCTGGATAAACGCTCACCGCTGAATTTTGGCGGCCAGCAGGATGAGCTGTGGTGTGAGGGGGGCGAGTCAGCGTTTATTGGTCAGATGATTAAGGAGAGCGCCGGTTTTGCCCGTCAGTGCCTGTGGTTTACGTCGCTGGTATCGCGCAAAGAGAACCTGCCGGAGATTTATCGCGCGCTGGAAGCGGTTGACGCAGAAAAGGTCAGAACCATCGATATGGCGCAAGGCCAGAAGCAAAGCCGCTTTGTTGCGTGGAGTTTCCTTGATACCGCCGCGCGTACCCGCTGGTTACAAAAGCGCTAAGCCACTTCAACGGATGCGGATACCGGTAAGGTATCCGTGAACGTATTACTCAACGGTAATCGTATCCGGTTCCTGCTGGGTTACCTTCAACGATGTCCCCTGAATCGCCATAAACACCGCTTCCCGTCGGGTCAGATAACCTTTGACGGGATGCGGCTTAATCGCGCCCGTCAGCGTGGTATCGGTGATGATGCCGCAGCCCGTCGCGTGTGCGATTTGCTGGGCAGTCTCATCAAATCTGGAGAAATCGATAGCGTAATATTGCGGTACATCGCATTTCCCGCCTAGATTTCTGGCGTATTCCTGCGTGCCTGTTTGAGCACAACCAGCAAGCAACAATCCTGCGACCGCTATGAGTAACATTTTCATCGTGCTTACCTCTGTTGAGTCGTACCGTTTACAGTAATGACGCCATTTCTTGCAGGATCTGTTCGCACCACTGTTCCAACCGCTCATCGCTGAGATCGTATTGGTTCACTTCGTCCAGCGCCAGCCCGACAAAGTGTTTGCCGTCAGCGGCCAGCGGTTTTGGACTGATGAAATCATAGCCTTCTGTCGGCCAGTATCCAACGAACGTGACACCCAGCGGCAGCAGTTGGTCATGCAACATGCCCAACGCATCAAGGAACCATTCGCTATAGCCAAGCTGGTCGCCCATACCGTAGAGCGCCACGACTTTGCCTTTGAGGTTTAGCGTCGCTAATTGACCCCAGATGTTCTCCCAGTCTTCCTGAATCTCTCCGAAATCCCAGGTGGGGATGCCGAGAATCAGCGTACTGTAGTCTTCCATACGTTGAGGTTCGACATCCTTAATATTGTGCAGATCCACCAGTTCTTCGCCCAGAATGTCGCGAATTTTTTCCGCCGCCATTTCGGTGTAGCAGGTGCTTGAGCCGTAAAACAGACCGATTTTCATACTATCTATAAGTCCATGATTTAATTATTTTATAAAATCAATGCATTGGTTCAGTTTCTGCGCTGTGACGTGACATGCCTAAATGTGGCAAGTCCATCGCTCATATGCAGCAGAAAACAGGCAATGAGTGTCATATTCGGTGATATCGAGGTCTTTTACAATCGCTGGCGAAACTCGCGGTGCAGAGCGATTGGCTGAAATGGGGGGCACAAGAACCGTATTTGAGGGAAATGGTCTCAGTGAGAAAAACGTATCTCATTACAACATGCAGAGCTCTCTTCGTTAGCGCTATAGGCTGGGGGCTAACGAAGAGAACCCTGATCATACGGATGCTTAAAGCGCTAATGCATTCACTACTGCTTCCGGCATTGATGGTCGGCCATTGGTCAGGCAAGTAGCGACAAACGTGGCTTCTGCGTAAGTAACGTCGCCAACCTTAATCTGCTGAACGAAATTGACACGATTACGTTTTTCGTTCTTTTCCAACTGGCAGGTGACTTCTAACCGATCGCCTTTTTGCAGGCTTTTACGGAAGCGCAGAGTGTACTCGAGTACCATGTAAATCTTTCCCTGCTTGAACTCTTCTTCAATATCAATGCCCAGCGCTTCTTTCATAAAGGCATGTCGCGTCCACTCCATGTAAAACGGGTAGTAGAGGCCGTCGACGACGCCCTGAAAGTCGATATGACTGTCCTCAACGTCATAATGTTTTGAAAACATTTTTGCATCCTATTTGATTGTTGTACCGAACGGATTTGTTACATCGACAGGCCTGTTGGTATACCTCACTTAATTAGCGTGGTAAATGCGAAAATGTATCAAAGTGATAATAACGTGATGTCATGATTTGAGTGGGGATAAGCGGTTTGGTGCCATGGTGAAAAAGGAAAGGTGCAGTGAGGGCCGCGGCCCTCACTGAAGGGAAATTTATCCCAGAGACTGGTGACGTGTTTCTCTGGTCGCCAGCAGCGCAATCAGCGTCAGCGACGCCATGGCTGCCAGATAAACGCCGACGTAGAACAGGCCGTAGTTGGCCGTCAGCCACGCTGCGATATATGGTGCGACCGATGCACCCAGAATTGACGAGACGTTATAGGAGAATGACGCGCCAGTGTAGCGTACTTCCGTCGGGAACAGCTCCGGCAGCAGCGCACCCATTGGGCCGAACGTCAGTCCCATGATGCTCAGACCCAGCACCAGGAAGCCCATTACCAGCGCCTGATTACCTGAGCCGAGCATGTAAGGGAACAGCATCGCGAAGACGATCATGAGGCAGGTGATGGTAATCATGGTCTTGCGGCGGCCAAAGGCATCCGCCAGATAGCCTGCTACCGGCACCATCAGGCCAAAGCCGATCACCGCGATCATCAGCATCAACAGGAAGCTGTTACGCGAGAAGCCAAGCCCCTTAGGTTCTGGCGTTGTTCCGTATGTCATGGAGTAAACGGTCATGATGTAGAACAGTGTGTAGGTCGCCAGCATGATGAAGGTGCCGAGGATCGTGACTTTCATGTGCTTGCTAAGCAGCGTGCCCAGCGGCATACGCACCTGTTTGCCGGCTTTGACCGCTTTGGTAAAGACCGGGGCTTCATGCAGAGAGATACGGACATACAGGCCAACCAGCACCAGCACCGCGGACGCGACGAACGGTACGCGCCAGCCCCAGGTCATGAACTGCTCTTCCGTCAGCAGCCAGGACAACAGCAGGAAGGTGCCGTTTGCGAAGAAGAAGCCAATCGGTGCGCCAAGCTGGGGGAACGACCCGTACAGCGCACGCTTATTGGATGGGGCATTTTCGGTCGCCAGCAGTGCCGCGCCGCCCCATTCACCACCCAGACCCAGCCCTTGGCCGAAGCGTGCCAGTGCCAGAAGAATCGGTGCAAAAATACCAATGGTTTCGTAGGTCGGTAACAGCCCAATCAGGACGGTTGAGATCCCCATGGTCAGCAGAGATGCGACCAGCGTGACTTTACGTCCGACGCGGTCGCCGAAGTGACCGAATACTGCCGAACCAATAGGGCGAGCCACAAAGGCAATCGCGAAGGTGGCCAGCGACTGTAGCGTAGCGGCTGTCGGATCGCCCTGCGGGAAGAAAATGTGCGGGAAAACCAGCACTGCGGCAGTGGCGTAGATATAAAAATCGAAAAATTCGATAGCGGTGCCAATCAGCGACGCAACAATGACTTTATTGCGTGAGTTTACGGGTGGCGCTTCCGCTTCGGCATCGAGAGTGGGAGTGACGGTGGTGGCTTGCATAATGTTTCTTTATTTTAACAACACGAACGACCATTCTACGCACAGAAAAATTGGCTTTTCAACGTTGATTAAGTAAGGGCAATGCCAGTCGGCACGCGGCTTCAAGGAGCCTGTTCCAATATATTATCGATACATAAAATATAATGTGCCACAGCCTTATTTTTGCCGGAGAATGTTATGGCGATGTTGATGTTCACGGAATATGTGAGATCGCGCACAATTCTGTCTGCGCGCGAATACGGCCTTGATGAAGGTGTAAAGTCGCCGCTTCATCGGCATAATATTGCCAATCAGTGAAGAAGGACACGGCGATGCAAGAACACGATCAGGCGCTTATCGAACAGTTTCTCGATGCGCTATGGCTGGAAAGAAATCTGGCCGAGAATACGCTAGCGTCTTATCGGCTGGATCTGCGCACGCTCGCGGAGTGGCTTGCACACCATGATAACGACTTATTGCAGGCGCAGGCGCTCGATCTTCAGGCGTTTCTCGCCGATAGGGTTGATGGCGGCTACAAGGCGACCAGTTCGGCCCGTTTGTTGAGCGCGATGCGCCGCTTCTTCCAGTACCTTTATCGGGAAAAGCTGCGCAGCGACGATCCCAGCGCGGTGTTGTCGTCCCCGAAACTGCCGCAGCGTCTACCCAAAGATTTGAGCGAGGCGCAGGTGGATGCGTTGCTCAACGCGCCAAGCATTGAGCAACCGCTGGAATTACGCGATAAGGCCATGCTTGAGGTATTGTATGCGACGGGGCTGCGCGTTTCCGAGCTGGTCGGTTTGACGATGAGCGATGTCAGCCTGCGGCAGGGCGTGGTACGCGTGCTGGGAAAAGGTAATAAAGAACGGCTAGTACCGCTCGGTGAAGAAGCAGTGTACTGGATCGAGTACTATCTGGAACATGGGCGCCCGTGGCTGCTGAATGGGCAAACGCTGGATGTCCTCTTTCCCAGCAATCGCGCACGGCAAATGACGCGCCAGACGTTCTGGCACCGCATCAAGTATTATGCGGTGCTGGCGTCGATTGATAGCGAAAAGCTCTCGCCGCACGTTTTGCGTCACGCGTTTGCTACCCATTTATTGAACCACGGCGCGGATTTACGGGTCGTACAGATGCTCTTGGGGCACAGCGATCTTTCCACGACGCAGATTTACACCCATGTGGCGACAGAGCGGCTGAAGCAGCTTCACCAGCAGCACCATCCGCGCGCCTAGGGGATAGCGTAACCAATCGAGTCATTATACAGAGTAACAGGATGTTATCTGGCTGGCGGGATTTCCCGCTTACTATCACGGCGCATCCTTGTCATCAGCGATTTGCCGCGGACAATGTTGCGAAAACACAGGATTGATGAAATGAAAAAAGGGTTATTACTGCTTTCTTTACTGGTCGCGACGGCAACCAACGTTGCTCACGCCGATGATGCCGCGATCAAGCAGACATTGACGCGTCTGGATATGCAGGGGGCGGAAATCCTGCCTTCGCCGATGGCGGGCATGAAAACGGTGATTACCGACAGCGGCGTGCTGTACATCAGCGAAGACGGCAAGCATTTGCTGCAAGGCCCGCTTTATGACGTGAGCGGCACCATGCCAGTCAACACCACCAATAAGATCCTGATCGGCAAGATGGATGCGCTACAGGATCAGATGATTGTGTATAAAGCCGCGCAGGAAAAACACGTTATCACCGTTTTTACCGACATCACCTGCGGCTATTGCCACAAACTGCATGAGCAGATGAAAGATTATAACGCGCTGGGCATTACCGTGCGCTATCTGGCTTTCCCGCGGCAGGGCATGAAATCGGCAGCCGCGAAAGATATGCAGTCCATCTGGTGCGTGGCCGATCGCAATAAAGCGTTTGATAGCGCGATGAAGGGCGATGCGATCTCGCCAGCAACGTGTAAAACTGATATCGCTGCGCATTACCAACTGGGCATACAGTTTGGCGTGCAGGGCACCCCTGCTATCGTGTTGCAAGACGGTATGGTCGTGCCGGGATATCAAGGGCCAAAAGAAATGCTGGCGATGCTGGAAGCACATAAAGCCTCGAAGAAAACCGGCGGTTAATGCTACGTGGATATGATTACCCAACTCCGTCGGCGTCCGCTGGCGGAGGACATTGATTTACCTGACACCGTTCCGCCCTTGCTGCGTCGCCTTTATGCGCAGCGCGGCGTGAAAGGGGCTCAGGAGCTGGAACGAAGCCTGAGTGGTTTACTCAATTATCGGTTGTTAAGCGGTATTGATAAGGCAGTCGATCTGCTGCAAAAAACGCTGGCTGAGAAGCGCTGCATCGTCATTGTCGGCGATTTTGATGCCGATGGTGCTACCAGTACCGCGCTCACCGTGCTGGCACTGCGCAGCATGGGTGCCGTGAACGTGAAGTATCTGGTGCCGAACCGTTTTGAAGACGGTTACGGGCTCAGTCCGGAAGTGGTGGCGCAGGCCGCCGCGCTGGGTGCAGAAGTGATTGTGACCGTGGATAACGGGATCTCTTCTCACGCGGGCGTTGAGGATGCGCATCGGCGCGGTATTACCGTGCTGGTGACCGATCACCATCTGCCGGGTGAAATTCTGCCTGACGCCGACGCCATGATTAATCCCAATCTGCCTGACTGTCAGTTTCCCTCCAAGTCACTGGCGGGCGTAGGCGTCGCGTTTTATCTGATGATGGCGTTGTTCGTACGCCTGCGTGATAGCGGCTGGTTTACGCAACCCTGGTTTACACAACAGGGGCTGGCGAAGCCGAACCTCACCGAATTACTGGATCTGGTGGCGCTGGGCACGGTCGCTGACGTGGTGCCGCTGGATGCCAACAACCGGATTCTGGTCGCGCAGGGGCTGAACCGCATTCGTGCGGGCGAATGTCGTCCGGGTATTCGGGCGCTGCTGGAAGTGGCGAACCGCGATGCCAGTCAACTGGTCGCCAGCGATTTAGGCTTTGCGTTAGGCCCACGGCTGAACGCGGCTGGACGGCTACACGACATGAAAATCGGTGTCGAACTGCTGCTCAGCGATGACATCGTACAAGCACGTATCCTTGCCAATGAACTGAATGACATGAATCAGGACCGGCGGGAGATTGAACAGGGGATGCAGGCAGAAGCGTTGCGCCTGTGTGAATCGCTGGAACGTACCCGTGATTCACTGCCTTACGGATTGGCGATGTATCACCCGGAATGGCATCAGGGTGTCGTCGGTATTTTGGCTTCGCGCATTAAAGAACGTTTTCATCGTCCAGTGATTGCCTTTGCTCCTGCGGGCGACGGCATGCTGAAAGGGTCAGGGCGCTCCATTTCCGGCCTGCATCTGCGCGATGCGCTGGAGCGGCTGGATACGCTGTACCCCGGTATGATGCAGAAATTCGGCGGGCATGCGATGGCGGCAGGGTTATCGCTGCATGAAGATCGGTTTGAGGATTTTCGCCAGCGCTTTGGCGAGCTGGTTGGCGAATGGCTCGACCCGTCTCAGCTTGAAGGCGTCGTCTGGTCTGACGGTGAGCTGGTGCTGCCGGAACTGGATTTGCTCTCAACGGCAGAGATGCTGCGCTACGCGGGGCCGTGGGGTCAGTCCTTCCCTGAACCGACGTTCGATGGCTGCTTCCGTATTCTGCAACCTCGCCTACTCAAAGAGCGCCATTTGAAAGCGATGTTTGAACCGATTGGTGCAACAGGGCAGGTGCCGCTGTTAGATGGTATCGCATTCAATGTTGATACTACCATCTGGCCGGATCCGAGCATTAAAGAAGTGGAAATCGTGTACCGGCTGGATATTAACGAGTTTCGCGGTAAACGTTCGGTGCAATTGCTCATTCAACATCTGTGGCCGCGCTAGCCGTGTGGACAGAATACGGTGGGCAGAAAGTCTATAAAATGGGCCTTTTATCCGCTAGAATGGCGGGTTACACCATTCCGTTGTCAACGACTTAACGTAAGAATATAAAAAATCATGTTTGAAATTAATCCGGTAAAAAACCGCATTCAGGACCTGTCTGAACGTAGTGCCGTTCTTAGGGGGTATCTTTGACTATGATGCCAAGAAAGAACGCCTCGAAGAAGTAAATGCCGAACTGGAACAGCCTGATGTCTGGAATGAGCCTGAACGCGCTCAGGCATTGGGAAAAGAACGTTCCTCGCTGGAAGCCATCGTAGACACCATCGATCAACTGACTCAAGGTCTGGAAGATGTGAATGGTCTGCTTGAGCTTGCGGTGGAAGAAGACGACGAAGATACGTTTAATGAAACGTCGGTAGAACTGGACGCGCTGGAAAATAAATTAGGCCAGCTCGAATTCCGTCGCATGTTCTCCGGCCAGTACGACAGTGCGGATTGTTACCTGGATATTCAGGCAGGTTCTGGCGGTACGGAAGCGCAGGACTGGGCCAGCATGCTGGTGCGTATGTACCTGCGTTGGGCGGAAGCCAAAGGGTTTAAAACCGAAATTATTGAAGAGTCAGACGGTGACGTGGCCGGTACGAAATCCGCCACTATCAAGATCATCGGCGACTATGCATTTGGCTGGCTGCGTACCGAAACCGGCGTACACCGTCTGGTGCGTAAGAGCCCGTTCGATTCCGGCGGCCGCCGCCACACCTCATTCAGCTCCGCGTTCGTTTACCCGGAAGTTGAAGATGATATCGATATCGAAATCAATCCTGCCGACCTGCGTATTGACGTTTACCGTGCCTCTGGTGCGGGTGGTCAGCACGTTAACCGGACAGAATCTGCGGTGCGTATTACCCACATGCCTACTGGTATTGTCACGCAGTGTCAGAATGACCGTTCCCAGCATAAAAACAAAGATCAGGCGATGAAACAGCTGAAAGCCAAGCTGTACGAGTTTGAGATGCAAAAGAAAAATGCTGAGAAACAGGCGATGGAAGACAACAAGTCTGATATCGGCTGGGGCAGCCAGATTCGTTCCTATGTTCTGGATGATTCGCGCATCAAAGATTTACGTACCGGAGTGGAAACACGTAACACTCAGGCCGTACTGGATGGCGATCTGGACAAATTTATTGAAGCAAGTTTAAAAGCGGGGTTATAAGAATTCACATGGCTGAATCACAATCACAGGGTGCCGATCAGGCGCAAGATCTGAATAATGAATTAAAAACGCGTCGTGAAAAGCTGGTGGCGCTGCGTGAAACCGGGATCGCATTCCCGAATGATTTCCGCCGTGACAGCACGTCCGATCGTCTGCACGCTGAGTTCGATGGCAAAGAGAACGAAGAGCTGGAAGAACTGGGCGTTGAAGTGACTGTCGCGGGCCGTATGATGACCCGTCGCATCATGGGTAAAGCCTCTTTCGTGACCTTGCAGGACGTTGGTGGCCGTATTCAGCTGTATGTTTCCCGCGACGATCTGGTGGAAGGCATCTATAACGAGCAGTTCAAGAAGTGGGATCTGGGCGATATTCTGGGCGCGCGCGGTAAGCTGTTCAAAACCAAGACGGGCGAGCTGTCCATCCACTGTACTGAACTGCGTTTGCTGACTAAAGCGCTGCGTCCGCTGCCGGATAAATTCCACGGTCTGGCCGATCAGGAAACGCGTTATCGCCAGCGTTATCTGGATCTGATCGCTAACGATGAATCTCGCAATACCTTCCGTATTCGTTCAAAAGTGATGGCGGCGATCCGTAGCTTCATGGTTGATCACGGCTTTATGGAAGTTGAAACGCCAATGATGCAGGTGATCCCTGGCGGCGCGTCTGCCCGTCCGTTCATTACGCACCACAACGCGCTGGACATCGACATGTACCTGCGCATCGCGCCGGAACTGTACCTGAAGCGTCTGGTTGTCGGTGGCTTTGAGCGTGTGTTCGAGATCAACCGTAACTTCCGTAACGAAGGCGTTTCCCCACGTCATAACCCTGAATTCACCATGATGGAACTTTATATGGCGTATGCCGATTATAAAGACCTGATTGTGCTGACGGAAAACCTGTTCCGTACGCTGACGCAGGACGTACTGGGCTCGACAACGGTGGAATACGGCGACCAGACATTCGACTTCGGCAAGCCGTTCGAGAAGCTGACGATGCGCGAAGCGATCTGTAAGTACCGCCCTGAAACCAACGTTGCCGATCTGGACGATCTGGAGAAAGCGACCGCGATCGCCCAGTCTCTGGGGATCAAGATCGAGAAAAGCTGGGGTCTGGGCCGTATCGTTACCGAGATCTTCGAAGAGACGGCAGAAAGCAGCCTGATCCAGCCAACCTTCATCACCGAATATCCGGCTGAAGTATCACCGCTGGCGCGTCGTAACGATCAAAACCCTGAAATCACCGATCGCTTTGAGTTCTTCATCGGCGGCCGTGAAATCGGTAACGGCTTCTCCGAGCTGAATGATGCCGAAGATCAGGCAGAGCGTTTTGCGCAGCAGGTGAATGCTAAAGACGCGGGCGATGACGAAGCGATGTTCTACGACGAAGACTACGTGACCGCGCTGGAACACGGCCTGCCACCGACAGCGGGTCTGGGTATCGGTATCGATCGTATGGTGATGTTGTTCACTAACAGCCACACCATCCGCGACGTGATCCTGTTCCCGGCAATGCGTCCGCAGAAATAAGGCAAAGAAAGTCAGACTGACACTGTCGTCATACTTTATTAAACCGGTGCAACCGCACCGGTTTTTTTACTATCGACAAAGGCCGTCGAGCGGTAGTAACGGATAGATCGTAAAGACGCTGTGAACACATCCCTGTGCGCTCGGCTTGCGCGGATATGAATCTCATCCCTGAGATTCACCCTTACAGGGCCGTCGCTAGCGACGTTCAAAAACGTTCCTGACGTTTTTGTCCATGGCGCAAACGCTTTACTCTTCTATTCCGTTACTACCGTTTTTTTTCGGCGAATGGGTTTATCAACTATCTGGAACGCCATAACCACGTTTTCCCTCCGCATTCTTGCCGTTATTCTGTGATTGTCGCATGACGGGGGAAGATGCTATTTTCAGGCATTCATTCACTGCCGGAACACTCCCATGATGACTTACCGCGATGCCTGGTTCGAACTGGCGCTGTTAACCAACGGCCGCAGTTTTCCACGGCATACGCACGACGAGTTCGTCATCAGCGCCAATCTCAGCGGGTTGGAAACGGTCTGGCTGGATGGAGAGACCTTTATTGCCACCAACGATATGGTGACAACCTACAATCCCGATCAGCTACAAGGCAGCGACAACGCGTTTGACCGCTGGCAGTGCGCATCACTGTACGTTCACCCGCAGGCATTCGAGCATTATTTCCACCAAACTTTTCGGTTCTCACGGGGCTGGAATCCGTCGCCGCAGTTGGCAGCCGAGCTAAAACAGCTGGTCATCTCTGATGTGGACGATTGCACGCGTCAGGAGCGCATTATCCTGCTGCTGGCTGCGTTGATGGAAAACCAGCATCCTATGCCGTCTCAGGGCCAGATTAAAGAAGCAGAGCGGATCACGCGGATTAAAGACGGGTTGCTGAGCGATCTCAGCGATGTCCCCACGCTCGATCAGCTCGCGCAGCAGGAAAATCTGTCAGTCGCACATCTGGTACGTTCGTTTAATCAGGCGGTTGGGCTACCACCGCTGGCGTGGCTGATGCAGCGACGTATGTGTAAAGCGCGGGAACTGCTGCGGCAGGGGACTGCGATTAGCCAGGTCGCGGGTGATGTCGGGTTTGCCGATCAGGCGCATTTCACCAAAGCTTTCAATCGCTATAACGCCATGACGCCGGGGCAGTTCCGCCGTATCAATTTTTGACAATACAGCGTTTCCTTTGGGCTCTAGACTCGCCTTATTGCTTAACGTTCGAAGGGAATTCCATGCTGTTAGTTGTGTTCACGGGGATGCTGCTATCCCTGTCGCTGTGTCTCGATCTGGGGATGGTCAATACCGCGATTATTAACCGGGGGCTGCGGCACGGCGCGCGCTCGGCGTTTTATATCGGGCTGGGTTCCTGTTTCGGCGATCTGTTCTATGCCACGCTGTCGGTGCTGGGTCTGGCGGTTGTCTTTAATCTGACACCCGTTCGCTGGGCGCTATGGATTGGCGGCGGGCTGATTCTGATCTGGATGACGTTCAGTATGGCGCGTGCGGCATGGCGTGACTATCAGGTTAAACGTTTCGCCAATCTTTCTGCGACAGCGAATGCGGCGGATTTTACTGCGCCGCCTGCCCGCTATACCGAGTTTTTCAGCGGCGTTGGCATGGCGCTGGCGTCACCAACGGCGTTACTGTGGTTTGCTGCGATTGGTGGCACCATTATCGCGCAATCTACCGATGGCTCAGCCTTCATGATTAGCCTGTTTCTGCTGGGCTTTTTTGTGGGCGGCGTGCTGTGGACATTCTTCCTCGCCGCGCTGGTGAAGTACGGTCAGCGCCTGCTGAAAGAGCGTATCTCATTCTATTGCAGCCTGATCTCCGCGCTGCTATTTGCCTACTTTGCCTGGCACGTTATTTCCAATGGGTATGAGACGCTGTTTCTGCCGTTCTCTACGGCTGCATAACTGGCTAAAACATCAACATGTTGCCGGGTTTTTTACTTGCTCGGCAACGGCATAGCGCTATAATGCCATTCGCTTCTTTGTGCGAGTGTAGTTCAATGGTAGAACGGCAGCTTCCCAAGCTGCATACGAGGGTTCGATTCCCTTCACTCGCTCCATGACCTTCTTAAAGACCTCTAACTTACTGAATCCTAAGGGACACGGCTTAACGCCTCCTTACAGAGTTACTTACTGTAACCTACTGTGTAACCCTGCTCAGGGCATACAGACCATGATTCAGCTATCAAATTCAACCAGTGTTCTCTCGATTACCACTTATCTATACCAGCGTGGCGGCGTTTACTATTTCCGTATGAAAACAAAAAGAAGTAAAGATGTCTGGAAGTCTAAAATGAATGAGAATAAGATAACTTCAGTTTCATTACGAACCAAAGACAGGCGTACCGCTATGGCTCACTCTCGACACATTAAGGCAGCACTTAAAGCAATCCATGCGGATAAGCCTAACGCTTCCTATGAGGAGATGAGGGAGCATCTAAGGGATATTGCTGAGTGGGAATTGTCGTTGGGGCGTTCAGACCTCTTTGAGCCAGACATGAGGGATATCTATCGTGACCAGTACGGGGAAGTAGGCGAGGGCCTTATTGATGCTTTAGCAAGTGAACCGTTGAGTATTGACCAACACCGATACATCAATGAAGCGCTGAAGGTACTAAAGGCTTGCATGAAACGTATAGAAGTGGGAGACAGTCAACCTCTCATAGATTATATCGATGGATTTTATGATATTGATCGGTCAAATAATCAGGCGTCTGTATCCCTACCTGTTAATGTGCCAGAAGTGGCTACCGTCAGTGTTGCTGCTCTCTTTGGGCAATACGAAGATGAGAATGCTCAGAATTGGAAGCCAGCAACCTTAAGAGAAAACACATCGGCCCACGCTACGTTAATCGAAATCTTCAACTATATGGGCCTCAACGAGGACGCTAACGCGATAACTCGCGCTGATATGCTAAAGGTTCGTGATGTCCTCCAGCGATTACCAAAGCACCGTAAGCAGCGTTACAAGAATACGCCATTGGCAGACCTATTGAATCGTGAGGATAAGGCTGATTGTCTGGATGTGGTAACAATTAACAATAGATACCTGATTAAGCTGTCAGCCGTCTTTAAATGGGCTGTAAGAAATGACTTATTAGTCAAGAATCTAGCTGAAGGGTTGGAACTAAAAGTGCCCCAGCGTAGAGTCTCTGAGGCGCGTAATGCCTTTAGTCCTGAGCAAGTGAGGCAAATATTGGTCGCCGCTAGAGCGTATTCACAGAAGAACTCAGGTAAGCCATATCATTATTATGTCACCGCTTTGGCTGCAATCACTGGAGCAAGGCTGAATGAGGTGGCGCAACTACAGGTTAAAGACGTTAAGACCACGGGAACGGAAACTGTTTATATCCATATCAATGAAGATGATAGCAGCTTATCCGGTAAGAGCATTAAGAATGCCCATAGTGAACGCTACGTGCCGCTTGTTGATGGTGCGTACGGTTTTATATTGGCTGACTTCATGACACTTGTAGAGGCCCGTAGAAGCGCTGGCGGCGATGATGCGCTGGTGTTCGATGGTCTACACCTCATGAAGAACGGTTACGGCGAACAAGTTAGCAAGTGGTTTAATCGGACGTTGTTGCCTAAGGTTCTGACTGACCGTGATGGATTGGCATTCCACTCGTTTAGGCACACAGTAGCCACGCAGCTAAAACAGCATGGTGTCGAATTGGCTTACGCTCAGGCGATTATGGGGCATAGCTCGGGGTCGATTACCTATGACCGTTATGCTAAAGAAGTTGAAGTGGATAAACTGTTTAATGTTCTGTCTGGTGTCTACTTGCCTCAGCAATGAAAACATCTAACCAATACAGGATGATTATCTACCTTTCGGTTTTTTATGCATTAAGAGTGAATGGTTAATCAGTCTGCCTAAGGATGGGTGGATTGCTAAAACTCTATGTAAATCAATCACATTTAATAACGACTCACTACTAGAAGAGAGACCCTTAAGACTTCCCTTAAGTTAGCATTCAGTTTATTCATGCAGTGTTTATGCATGGCTACTGACTGTGTACTTAAGGGGTCATTCAGCTCCATTCTAATTGTTATAGTAATATAATCACAATCCCTATTAACGTTAAGCCACTTTATATCCTGATAGGGTCAGACTGATATTTCCTTGATGATGAATTGATGCTTTTTTTTGGTATTAACAGCTAACCTTCGGGAAAGACTGAGTGATGGAACTAGGATAAGGGCTTAAAGGTAACTTAGGGAGAGGTGATAATATGAATGATAATTGTCTATCACCAGCCTAGAGAATAACCTATGGCCTGAACTTTTAATTAATCAGGGTCATCTATGTATCAACCATAGGCTATCATTTGGTCTTGTGAAAGCCGCCATTGCTGTCATCATGAATAACGACTCACTACTAGGCAAAGGACAAAACTTAGCTGCATCGACAGGTTACCGCCACAGGAATCACGGGAGGAGTACGTTAGGTTTTTGCCTTTTGGCACCCCTCTTCAATTGTCTCATAGGCACGTTATCCGCGATATTCGGCGTATGATGGCTGACCTGAGCAATGAACAGAACGGTAATTCTCGCAGCCCAAATCTGGGCAGTGAACCGAGCGATGAATCACCACCGATATTATATTCAATCGTCGAGTTAAACCGCTCCGGAAATTTCTTACCGTGAATGGTACGTCATCAAGAAATACAAGGCTCTCCCCGCCTTCCTTCTTTATTTAAATCGCAAAGTCACTCTGTCTGCATCCTGTCTCCTGCTGGTCTCCCTTTATGTGGGGACTTTGTGTAGGCCAGCAGGATGGGACTTCAGGATGCATACAAATGGAGAACACATAAGCATGAATAAATTAAACAAACACGCAAGCCATATCATTATTATTGAAGAGCACAGCTTTAAAGCTAATGACTGCGGCATGTGGAATCTGACGGAAATATGGAAAGTTCTCGAATTAACCCGTGCTAAGGCACCGTCCCAATGGCGAACTAAAAGCACTGTGCGTCTGGAAGCTCTGCAAAAAATGCATAGGTACAACGGTGAATATATCTACGCAGATAAACAAGCAACCTTAAAGTACGCCGGATGGGTCTCAGCAGATTTTGAAGATATGGTCTATGCGGCTTTTGAAGCCATCTTGGAGATGCCAGAGATTGCCGAAGTTGTAGCCAATAAAATGATTGAATTGGGCTATCAGAAAGAGGCCGAGCTATTGGAACGCCATAAGGACGACTACAGAGAAGCTATGCGGAATTTGAATAGGATTGGTAAACGTGTTGATGGCAGGAAGCCTGAGCGTATCTACAAAGCTGTTCTTAATGGCAATATGACGAAATCTCAAGGCCTCTCCCTGATCCCTCGTACCAGTGTCTGGTACAACAGAATAATGGTGAATATATAATTCCTATGCAAATTGACACCCTAATA
This sequence comes from Pectobacterium carotovorum, assembly GCF_033898505.1. Classification (NCBI taxonomy): domain Bacteria; kingdom Pseudomonadati; phylum Pseudomonadota; class Gammaproteobacteria; order Enterobacterales; family Pectobacteriaceae; genus Pectobacterium; species Pectobacterium carotovorum. Next base: position 458,972 of record NZ_JAXAFK010000002.1, read on the forward strand.
CCTAAGGGAAGAGAACTATATGCCGCCGGATAGCTCCCCCCTAATTGACGTTTTTTGTCTGCCAACAAAGCAGAAACACAAGGCGTCAATATAGGTATTGGCGATCAATTCCAATTTAACGATCGAGACAAACGATCAATAAGGGAGCCAGAATCAGATATCCTTTGCCTCTTTCTCTTTAGTTATTTTTACAGGATATAAAAGATGTTGAAAGGCATGGGGTCATTCATTGGGATGTCAGTGCTGCTTTTAGGTGTGGGCGTTATGGCTGGTTATATCAGCGGTGGGACAACGTGGGAAACGTACCGCGCAGTAGCTAGAGGTATGCGCGCTTTCTGGTGGGCTTCGGGAAGCCTATTCGTCGCAGGGATAATCTACCGCATTGCATTCAACAGATTGTCAGGCGTATGTGGCGTCCTTTTTAGCTTAGCAATAGCCGTCGCCTTAATACTTACTGGTTTTCATTATGCGATTGGTGGTGGTTGGTGGCGGTAATCCACTTCTGTATCCCTTTAAATTTACTCACAAAAATCTCAATATCGATCCAGCAGTAACCACTATGCTGCATCCCCTTGGCCTCCTCAGGAGGCTTACTCTTTGTAAATAAAACCCTTTCTTGAACTGACCGATGCGGGGAGACCGTAGGCATGACTGTGTCTGCGATACCGATAAGTTCATCATCCAATTTCAAGAAGGAGAATCAAATCATGTCATCAATCAATGAAAACCTGCCATTACTGAACATCGTCAAACAGAAGCTAACTCTTAGTAAAGACGGGGCGACCGTGTTGTGGTGTGACGTTGAATACCCTGTAGTCAATTTTGTGAACGTCGTAGTTCCTAGCCTGCTGGCATATTTCCAGCCGTACAGTCATGGGTCACATCATCTGCTGTCGGAGATGTCGGCTAACGGCTTCAGCATTCGAGGCTATGGCAAGCACGCTACCGCTTGGGCTGAGACCATCCGAAACAACCGAGAGGCACATGAACAGCGCCTTAAGGAAGTCCGTGAGCACCACGAACGGATGGCAGCAATGAACGCTACTCCTGCTGAGATTGCAGCGGAAAGAGCCGAGAAAGCACGCATTCAAGATGAATACGCTCGCCGCTATGGCCGCAAGGGCGCTGACTTCGGGCTGTAAGTCCAGACATTTAAACGCCAATACGATGGCCTGCCAGTCTCCCCCGCAAAGGAAACAGCAGGTCAACTCACCAGATTTAACTTACACAGGAGAACCACATCATGCAGAACACTAAGCACAGCAACGCCAACGCTACCACCGAGATTAAACGTACCGACACTACTCAATCAAAAATCAAAACGCTCGATGACCTGAAGACGCACCTCAAGGATTCCAACGGGGAAAAGATCCCTAACTCTGTCTGGGGAACTGATATCAGCCGCACCGAGCTTGTAAACCAGCAAGACGGCACAGGTCAAATTCTAAACGTTGGCTATACAGACCGCTCCGGCAATCCGCAACCTTTCGGTAATGACGTACACGACTACATTAAGGCGTTGGAAGAATCACTAGATGCGACCTTTAATGATGGCGAGTTTGCTGATGCTATGCAAATCCACATCTTCCCGTCTGAGTTCCGACCATTCGCCAGCCAGCCGACCCCACTTAATGTACAACTGCTGGAAGATCGCACAGTGACCTTCAATCCGAACGGTAAACGTGACCGTTCCAACCTGCCTACAGCGAAAGCAATTGCTGGGTCTGCGGTAATGGTCGCCCCTGTACTGCATGGCGATGACAACACGCAAACAGGCATTCTGTGCTCGACTGCTACCACCGTGTCCGATTTCGATATGATGGGTGGGTGGACTGCTGGGTCTTTACGTCAAACTGTCGAAAACATGCAGATTCAATTCTGCCGTGTCATGGCGGGTAATGTCGCCAAGGTACTAGCAAAGACACCTGACCTTGTAACGTTAGAGTGTGATGCTCTGAGCACCAAACCAAAAGATGCTGCTGAAGATCTGCTTGATTATCTGGCTATTCACCTTCCGGTTCACTTAGGGGCAACACTCGACGCTTACGCCTTGATGGTGCCTGAGAAGCTAGAGGCCGTACTAGAGCGTGCAGCCCAACGAGCAGGCCATGAAGACGCAAGCGAGTTATTCGGATGTACCATTATGGGATACCTTGGTGAAGACACTGGTGTTTACTTGCTGCCGAAAGGGTTTGCGATGCTGTCATTTCGCTCTACCAAGCAAGGCGATACCGTCAAGATTATGGTCACACGCCAACCTAGCCGCGCTGGTTACGCTGTAGAGTTGATTGCTGTCATTGATGTGATGGCGACTGGCACCGTTAAGGTGAAGCAAGGCGAGTTCAACGTAGAGGCGACCGCTGAGTTTCCTGTGGTACACCGCCTGACATTCAAAAAAGCATAACATCCACAAGAACCCTTGGGTCAATACCCTTGGGTTTATTATATGTTATGATATAACATCATAAATACAAGGGGGCCATTATGCCAACTATCCTACGAGACCTAGCGCCTCTGATGGTCAAACTAATAGTTACCTGCCTGCTGGCCTATCTGACGCTATCAGGGCACCTTAACGGCGGCCTGCTGGCACCAATCATAGAGGCTGTGGGTCGGGCTTACTGAATGCCATAAACGGCTACGCTCCGGCTGACCTGAAGTGGCCTTTGAGAAAAATATCACAAAAATCTGAGAGGGTATGTAATAGCTCTTTGTCGGACAATTACCCCCGTGGGTCGTCAATAAGTTGCCCAAGACGGAGGTGGTTTGTCCCTGTAATCGAAACATTGGCTTGCCTTTGGTTCTATTCCTGAATCGGAATCTAACAATGATATTGACTAGAGATCACTCAATGTGTAACCATAACTGTAACCTTCGGTTTCATCGTTTCTTTAAGAAACAAATGGTTAGATGTTGATTGTCTTCGGTGCTTCGATTCCCTTCACTCGCTCCAAGCTCTCTTCTCTCATCGTCAACCCAAGTCCCAAAAATCCAATAATGACAAGGCCTTGTGCTGCTTTTTAGTTGCTTAGGGAATAACCCGATTATCGAAATATATACATCAGAGTGTATAGAATGTGCGTATAAAGTAATCCCCCGAAAAAAACAGAGCATTCATAAGTAGAATTTTCTCGCAATCTGAATACAAGAGATTATTATGAATAATATCTCTATTATCATAGGGTTGTGCGTTATTTCTATTGGGTTTTACGCCATTTTACTGAGGCCAATGCTTATGAAACCACATCCGATACGCGAAATTATTGAGGCCTGTGATAAAGCAATCTCTGAGCGAAACCTTGATGCCCTGATGGATTATTACGCCGAGGATGCCGCACTTGTTATCAAGCCAGGCATGGTTGCGAGAGGCAAAGACGATATAAGAAAAGCATTTGTCGCTATTGCCGATTATTTTAAAAATCAGCTTATTGTTGAACAAGGAAATATGCAGGTCATTGAGGGGGGCGGAGACGCTTTAGTCATCATGGAAACCGTTCTGCATTATCCAGATGAGCAGGGCAGTATTGTTACAACGACCCGGCGAGCAACCTATGTGTTCAGGAAAGACGCTAATGGGAACTGGCTTTGCACAATTGATAATTCCTATGGAACAACGCTGCTTGACTGATTCTGTTTAGCCAAGGCTGGCGCGCCTTTATTCTTCCTCGGTAGCTTTTCCATGATTGAATTTGAGGTCAGCGAGTGACCTCAATTCCTGTCATTTACCCGGTTTCACCACGGTTGTTGTCCAGCTAGGTAAATCCCAGGTGCCGCCAAGTTGGATCATGCGGCATGAACCTGTGGTCGATACACTGCTTTGCTGGAATGCTTTGCCATCCCATGTCCAGGCGTCATAGCTCATGCAGTCCGCGAGTCCGCGCCCCTTATGCACAGAGGTAATTTCACCGTCCTCGTAATCTGTGCCATCTGTCGTCACGAGCTGCGGCTGAGTCTGCATGGCGTTATCGATGACCCAGTAGGCGTAGCCTTCGTTATACGCCGCGCGCCAGCAAAGGGTACTGAGCAGGGACAGGGTGTCATTCAGTGGCGTGATCTCAATGGGTTCCGCTTGTTGGCCATCTTGCGGCTGCAATCTATCGCAGTCGCCATCTAGTGTTTTAAGCAGTTTTTTCTGGATAGCCGACTGTTCTGCATCCGTCAGACTCCGTGATGGCTCCTGCTTAGTGACTGCTGCGTAGATGACGGGAGCTGTTACGGAAGGTAACGTACTGCTTTTATTCCCTTTTTTGGTGATGGCGTCGGTTGTGCCGATGCGACCTTGTTTCTCATCCATCTTTAACAGTACCGCGTAAGCACCAGCCCCAGACAGTTCGGAAACGACGCCATTGTGACGAAAAGCCACTTTTCCGCTTCCTTCCAGGGCCTGTAATACGACGGCAATTTGCTTCTCATTTAGCTGCCAGAGATTGTCTCCGGTTGAAGTGAGCAGGCCTTTATCCACGCCGTCAACGGTTAGCGTGAGTGTGGTGCCTTTAGGTATCGCTTGGTATACCTCCGCGAGCATGAGGTCGGCCGTTATTGGCGTATTTTGCCCCGCATGACGCGTGAGAAGCAGTGAGACACCGGGAATATCCTTCTCTTCTCCCGCGTACTGCTCTTCTGACGAGTAACCGGCAGCCCGGCACGTCAGCGTATTATCACAGACCACTTCCCAGTCTTTATGAGAGAAAGTGCTATCGGCAAGTGTTGTAGCCAACGCCAAAGTAGGGATACCCGCGATAAGAGCAGCGAGCACAGTGAGGCGGGGAGGGAGAGAAAAAGTCATTTTCCATCAAGTCCTTGATTATATTGTTACTTGTCATCGTCCTGTTCTTCGAGTCAGGACGTTAAGCGCTTTTTTGACATATGCCAAGATGTTAGCGCTAGACTACGTGATATTGCGAATATTTCTTGTCCGACCACTCCTTTATTAAGAGCGAATCGGGTATGATGCCGCTGCCGTCAACTGCTCATCGATTGCTCAACATCCCCTCTGTGTTATCAGCATGTTTATCCTGCTTTTTAACCTCATGCGTGATAACGGTCAGAAGCAGTTTTCCACACAGATAAAACGATTCCTATAAATAAGTGTCATGATAGATGTAGCGCGATAAGAACGACTCTTTATGCGGTACGCTGTTAATCACTTAAAGACGAGTATCATGAAAATTAAGCAAACATTTACCAGGGCATTACTCCATCCGCGCTATTGGACGACTTGGTTCGGCCTTGGCGTGCTGTTTTTATTAGTTCAACTTCCTTACCCGCTGCTGATGAAAATCGGGAGCAGTGCGGGTCGCCTGTCCCGCGTTTTTCTTAAACGCCGGGTGTCGATTGCCAGACGCAACCTTGAATTGTGCTTCCCTACGATCTCTGACGACGAAAGAGAAGCGATGATCGACAACAACTTTGCTTCGCTCGGCATGGCATTGGTCGAAACCGGCATGGCCTGGTTCTGGTCCGATCGTCGCGTGCGTCATTGGTTTGATGTTTCGGGACTGGAACATTTACAGCACGCTACCGCAAAAGGTCAGGGCGTGATGGTGATTGGTATTCACTTCATGTCGCTGGAGTTGGGCGGCAGGGCGATGGGGCTATGTCGACCGATGATGGCGATGTACCGCCCGCACAATAATAAAGCGATGGAGATGGTACAAACCTGGGGGCGTTCTCGTTCGAACAAGGCGATGATCGACCGTAAAGATCTGCGTGGCATGGTGCAGGCGTTGAAACGCGGCGAAGCGGTATGGTTCGCTCCCGATCAGGACTACGGTCCTAAAGGTAGCGTTTTTGCCCCGTTCTTTGCGGTGAAAAATGCGGCGACGACCAGCGGCACGTACACGATCAGCCGTCTGGCAAAACCGGCGATGATGACGACGGTACTGATTCGCAAGCCCGATGCCTCTGGTTATCAACTGGTGATTCAGCCCGAATTACAGGATTACCCTTATCACGATGAACAGGCTGCGGCGTGTTATATGAATAAGGTGATTGAGAAAGAAATCATGCGTGCGCCTGAGCAGTATCTCTGGCTGCACCGCCGCTTTAAAACGCGCCCGGCAGGGGAGGTATCGCTCTACGCCTGATGGCATAAAGCACGTGTGATATCGGATGGCGCTTCTGCGCCATCACGGTATGGTGAGCAGAATCCGTCACGCATCGTGTAAAACAAAAATGGCCGCCCGGATGGCAGCCATTTTATGGTGGTTAACGTACTTAAGTACGATTAACGGAAGATAGCGTGGGGGTTAACACCGCGATAGGTTTTGCCCAACGCTTTTAATATTTGATTGATTTTGCGGACAACGCGCATCTTTTTATCCCCACGATTCTTAAATAATTATTGGTTGAAAGTACCAAAGTTGATGTTGATGTTTTCAAACATAGCGATGATTTTGTTCAGCAGTTTCATGGTCATTTCCTCATTGTTAGTTGATTGTTTTTCTGTGATGCTGTTCACGTTTTTAAGAATACTCGCACTGATACGGGTGGTCAACTTTTTTGTGATGAGAATCACAAAAAAATGAACGATCAGTTTGTGAAGAGTAAACCGCTGTTTTGATTTCTGTCTAAAAACCTTTTCTGCTTTTTCTTCATACTGACGCGTTTTCAGCGAGTTACCTGATTGAACGTTACCTGTACTGGCTGAAGGCGTCCTTATCGGACAGATTAAGTGAGATAGGTAAATTGTCTCGATTAGCAGTTGAAATACGCGCGGGTGAAGCGGGATAATCGTGCGCTTCACATTGCCAGATACCGTTTTATCCAGCTCGTTTTAGTACAGCCTGTTTTGATATAGCAATGTTTTTATACGGTAATGTCTTGATACGACAACGTTTTCCGGTTTTGCACTCAGCGAGTTAATCGTTTGCGTGCGGAGCTATACGGTTCATGATGTGCCAGTGATGCTGGCACGCTTGCGGAGCAAGGCCGCGGGAACCGGTCAAATTGATCTTAAATAATAATGGCATTTCAGGGGATACCACCATGTCAAACACCACCCGTCAGGCAGGCTCGCAGGGCACGCTTGATGCTTTTTTCAAAATTACACAGCGCGGCAGTAATGTGCGTCAGGAAGTGTTAGCTGGCCTGACGACGTTTCTGGCGATGGTTTACTCGGTGATTGTGGTGCCGAGCATGCTGGGCAAGGCCGGCTTCCCACCTGCGGCCGTGTTTGTTGCGACCTGTCTGGTTGCCGGGCTGGGGTCGCTGCTGATGGGATTGTGGGCTAATCTGCCAATGGCGATTGGCTGTGCGATTTCACTGACGGCGTTCACCGCGTTCAGTCTGGTGCTGGGGCAACAAATCAGTATTCCTGTCGCGCTGGGTGCGATCTTCCTGATGGGCGTGCTGTTTACCATCATTTCCGTCACCGGCATCCGCTCCTGGATCTTGCGCAACCTGCCGATGGGCGTCGCGCACGGAACGGGGATTGGTATTGGCCTGTTCCTGCTGATTATTGCCGCTAACGGTGTGGGGCTGGTGGTAAAAAACCCGATTGATGGCTTGCCAGTCGCACTGGGCAATTTCACTTCTTTCCCCGTCGTTATGTCCCTGCTGGGGCTGGCGGCGACCATCGGTTTAGAAAAACGTCGCGTACCGGGCGGTATCCTGCTGGTTATCATCGCGATCTCTATTCTGGGGCTGATTTTTGACCCAAATGTAAAATTCTCTGGCTTCTTTGCGTTGCCGAGCCTGACGGCGGCTGACGGTTCGTCGCTGATCTTCAGTCTGGATATCATGGGTGCATTGCAGCCGATGGTTCTGCCGAGCGTGCTGGCGCTGGTGATGACTGCCGTGTTCGATGCTACCGGTACTATCCGTGCCGTAGCCGGACAGGCGAACCTGCTGGATAAAGACGGGCAAATCATCAACGGTGGTAAAGCGCTGACCGCAGACTCCGTGAGCAGCATTTTCTCCAGCCTGGTCGGGACGTCACCTGCGGCGGTTTACATTGAATCTGCGGCGGGTACGGCAGCCGGTGGTAAAACGGGCTTAACGGCAACCGTAGTGGGTGTGCTGTTCCTGCTGCTGCTGTTTGTCTCTCCATTGGCGTATCTGGTGCCTGGCTATGCCACAGCACCTGCGCTGATGTACGTTGGCCTGCTGATGCTGGGTAACGTATCCAAACTGAACTTTGATGATTTCGTCGATGCGATGTCCGGTCTGGTATGTGCCGTATTCATCGTACTGACCTGTAACATCGTGACCGGCATCATGCTGGGCTTTGGCGCGCTGGTATTAGGCCGCATCTGTGCTGGTGAATGGCGTAAGCTGAACATCGGCACCGTCATTATCGCTGTCGCGCTGGTGGTGTTTTACGCTGGCGGTTGGGCGCTGTAACCCCTTCCAGCAGACCTTCTGGCGCCGTCCAGAAGGTCTGTTATTCTTCGTCTTTCCTTCCTCTTTCCCTTCTTTATCGTTTCTCACGCCAAACGTGATTTTATGTGCCCTTTTATTGGCTTTGGGTTGATGTTACTTGTGTGATAATCAGTAAAGTAATTACTTTTCCTCTCCACCCAGAAATCCATTTTCATACCGAGCTAAATGCGTTAAATATGGAAGGGCAGTTTGCTCGCTAACAGGCAGAATTTTTTGATTTAGGAGTACGTCTAAGGAAAGCATGGAAATATTTTTTACGATTCTTATTTTGACCCTGGTTGTATCCCTGTCCGGGGTGGTTACCCGCATTTTACCTTTTCAAATTCCCCTGCCTTTAATGCAAATTGCGCTTGGTGCCATCCTTGCCTGGCCCCAGTTCGGTTTGCACGTTGATTTCAATCCCGAGCTGTTTATGGTGCTCTTCATTCCGCCGCTGCTGTTTGCCGACGGCTGGAAAACACCTACGCGTGAGTTTCTGCGGCACGGTCGGGAAATTATTGGTCTGGCGCTGGTTCTGGTACTGATTACCGTGGTGGGCATCGGCTATTTCATCTACTGGATGGTGCCGGGCATGCCGCTGATTGCGGCCTTCGCGCTGGCCGCTGTGCTGTCGCCAACGGATGCCGTCGCGCTGTCTGGTATCGTGGGTGAAGATCGTATTCCGAAAAAGTTGATGGGCATTTTGCAGGGCGAAGCGTTGATGAACGATGCGTCCGGCCTGGTGTCACTAAAATTTGCTGTCGCGATTGCGATGGGCACGATGGTATTTACCGTTTCCGGTGCGACGCTGGAGTTCATGCAGGTTGCGCTGGGCGGACTGTTGGCGGGCGTCGGCGTGACCTGGATATTCGGTAAATCGCTGCGCGTTATCAGCCGCTGGAGCGGTGATGATGCCGCAACGCAGATTGTGCTGCTGCTGCTGTTGCCTTTCGCGTCGTATCTGATTGCGGAACACATTGGCGTGTCGGGCATTCTGGCGGCGGTGGCGGCGGGGATGACCATCGGTCAGTCTGGCGTCATCCGTAGCGCGCCACTTGCGATGCGGCTGCGAGCCAACGGCGTGTGGTCGATGCTGGAATTCGTGTTTAACGGCATGGTGTTCATCATGCTGGGTCTGCAATTACCAGACATTCTGGAAACCTCGGTGACGCAGGCGGAGCTGGATCCAACGGTTGAAACCTGGATGCTGTTTACCGATATTGCGATCATCTATGGTGCTCTGCTGCTGCTGCGTTTCTGCTGGCTGTGGGTGATGAAAAGATACAGCATGCACATCCAGAAAAAGCGCCCGATGATCTTCGCCGAGTTTTCTACGCGCGAGCTGTGGATCGCGTCCTTTGCTGGTGTGCGAGGGGCGATTACGCTGGCGGGTGTGCTGTCTATTCCGCTGCTGCTGACTGATGGCACCGCGTTCCCGTCACGCTATCAATTAGTGTTTATCGCCACGGGCGTCATTCTGTTTTCTCTGCTGTGTGGCGTGCTGGCCTTGCCGTTTCTACTGCGCGGCGTGGTGGTGGCGGATAAAGCCGCACACGCCAAAGAAATCCGCATGGCACGTATGGCGGTGGCAGAAGTGGCGATCAAAAGTATGCACAAAATGGAGGAGCGTCTGGCGGCCGATCGGGAGGAAAACATTGATGAGCAGGTGCTGAAAGAAGTCAGCGCGCGCGTCATCGGTAATCTGCGCCGACGGCTAATCGATAAAGACGATCCTGAAAATGGCCTGCTGATTGAGAATCTGGAGCGGCGTTTTCGTCTGACCGCGCTGAACTCCGAACGTGCGGAGCTGTATCATCTGCGCGCCACACAGCAGATCAGCAATGAGACGTTGCAAAAAATGCTGCGCGACCTCGATCTGATGGAAGCGCTTCTGATCGAAAATGAGTAAAACGCGGTGAGGCGATCCCCGTTACCACGTTGATTTCTTTCTTTTCCCTTTTCTTCCTCTGCATCCCCATGGCGTAAGCGATGGGGATGTTTTTTATGCGTCCAGCCTAAGAACGACGTCAGGCGATTGTAAACTGCTTGTCACTAAATGATAATGATTGTTATTATCCGTAGGACTTTTCTCATAGGTGAAAAGTAGAGCAGTAAAAAGCAGAAAAGTAAAAAAACAAGAAGCACAAAACGGCCCGCACGGTATCAACACCGTGTGGGGTGAATGGCTGTTTGAAGGACCAGATAAAAATAAACGGACATTAACCCTGAATTAATTAGGTAATAAGCCACGTTTATAGGGGAAAATTATGCGTGTATTAGTGGTTGATGATGATTCTGTGCTGTGCCATTGGCTGGGGTCTAAATTACATTCCCACGGCCATTCTTGCCGAATGGTGCATGATGGCGCACACGCATTAAAAGCGATCAAGGATGAAGTTTATGATGTTGTTCTGTTAGACAGAATGTTACCCATCATGGATGGATTTACGGTATTACGCGAATTACAAGGCTCGCGCCACCCACCTATTATGCTGCTCTCGGCGCTGGATCGTGATGTCGATCGGGTGATGGGCTTAGAGCTTGGCGCAGAAGATTATCTCGGCAAGCCTTTTAATTTTAATGAGCTTAGATTACGTCTGGATATTATGGCGCGGCGCGGTAAACGCCATGCGGATAATCCTTCCATGCTGACTTTTGAAGATCTGCAACTGGATCGTATGCAGCGCGTTGCATGGCGTGGCGGCAAGCGTATCGATTTGACCGATAAAGAAATCAAATTGCTGATTATATTGATGGAAAATCCAGGTCAGGCGATTACGCGCACCATGCTGCTAGAGCGTGTATGGGGCTATAATTTTGATCCACAGACCAATTTGATCGACGTTCATATGTCAAAGCTGCGGGCGAAAATTGATAAAGGCTTCCCGCGTCCATTAATTAAAACGCTGAGAGCGATGGGCTACGCATTAGGCGCGGTAGATAAGGACAAAACCGATGTTGGCAGCCACGCTGAATAAAATAAAAATAAAGAAGCTGGGGCAGCGCTGGCAGGTAAAAATAAAACACTGGCAATTACTGGGAGCAAGCCAATACCCTGGCTTTTTATGCACCTCTAATTTTCGTCAGGCAATAACCATTGTTTTTCTGTTCTTATTAATGATGCTGATGTGTATTGTCGGCTTCAGTTCATTAAGTGAAACGCTGATTAGAACGCATGTACGTGAAGTTATTCTGGGTAATATTTACGATTATTCGATGCAGTCGCGCTTAACGAATGCCGATAGCCTGATCGCACAATTACGCCAGGATAATCGGGCGAAAGGGGATGAATTACCGCTGTTTCTGGTGATGAATAAAGACGGTGATATTCTGTATCACAATCATCCATTAAGAGCGCATCCACTCCCTCCCCATTCCGCAAACTCACACCCTCTGGAAATGCGGCAGCATACCGATTGCCGGATGGATGTCAGCTGCCTTAAGGCCGAAATTTCTAGCCCAGACGATCCCAATCTGATCGGTTTATCCGTCATGCTGGATGACGGGGGCGTACTGTTTACCGCCTACAACATTCGGCCCATGTTAGAACGGGTGAGAACAATTCCGCTGGTGGCGGGGGCGGGACTGTTTATCGTGCTGCTTTTCTGCCTGTTCGTCAGCCGCCATTTCAGTTTACGCAGCTTGCGCAGCGTGGAGAAAATCCGTGCGGCGCTGCATCGCTACAGCAGCGGCGAGCAGCAGGTGCGTATGCCGCTGTCGCCTTACGACGATGATTTCGATAGCCTGAGCGCCGACATTAATCAGAATCTGGAACGGATTGAACGCCTGATGGAGCAGGTGCGTAACACATCAAGCCACGTCGCACATGAGCTGCGTACGCCGTTGACGCATCTGCAAAACCGCCTGTTTAACCTGACAGAACGCGCAGGGCTGGATAACGACGTTCGTGATGAATTGAATCTGGCGGTGGATGAGGTACACAAAATCCTCGGGTTGTTCCGGACTGTGATGCGCATCGGTGAAATCGAAAGCGGGCGCTGTGTGCACCAGTTTGAGAGCATTGAAGCGCGCCAACTGCTGGAAGAAATTGCCGAATATTATCAGCCGCTGGCAGAAGAGCGCGGCTGTCGCCTGAAGATTGAAATCAAAGCCGGAATCCAGCTTTTTGGCGACCGCGCGCTGCTGTTTCAGGCGCTGGCCAATCTGGTGGAGAACGCGCTGAAATACGCGGCACAGGGGAAATACATCACCTTGAGCGTGACGCTGTATCGCGGCTGGATCGCCCTTAGCGTCGCCGATCGTGGCCCAGGGATTCCGCCCGCGCTTCACACCAAAGCGCTACAGCGTTTTCAGCGGTTGGATACCTGGTTTCAGTCCGGCTATGGGCTGGGGCTGTCTCTGGTTCAGGCGATTACCGACCTGCACGGCGGCAAGCTCTATCTGGACTCCTCTGAACCGGGCTTGAACGTCTATCTGTGTATTAATCGCTGTTAATGCGTTTTTTCTTACGATGAACAGACGCATTACGGGCGATTTTTCCCCAGCCTACCATCACTCGCCTCTCTCAATTTTTATGAATATCCCTGCAAAAAACATGAATATTTATTAATTTTCCTTGTAAGGAAGTTCATGTTAATTATTGATTTTTATTGATAATTTTTTGTATGAAAAGATTAACGAATATTAATGTTCTACTGCTTGCGGCGCTTGATAATAAGTCTCATTATTAATCTTATTATCATCATGGCACCCCCGAATTCCCGAGTAGGCCATGATTCCTTTGCCTGCGAATTAGAGAGTCTTCCCATGAAAAACATGAAAGCAAAATTACGTTCTTTCCTGCGTGACGAGAGCGGTGTAACGGCAATCGAATACGGCATTCTTGCGGCGGCAATGGCGGCAGCAATTGGCGCTATTTTCGGCGGCGACGGTATCTTCGTAAAAGCGCTGAATGAGAAATTCACCCAAATCGCCGATCAAATCACCGGTACGGGCACTAGCGGCGGTACCTCCGGCGCAGCGAAATAAGCGCGAGATGGCGGATTACACGCACTGGCTGCAGACGGCACTGCTGATGGGCTGCCTGCTGTGGTGTATCAGTACCGACCTGTTAGTACGCAAAATTACCAATCGGGCGGTACTGATTTTATTGCTGGGCTGGCTGTTCTTCAGCGCTTCACATGTCCTGCAATCCGGTGCGTTAGATATATTGGCACTACGGAAAACGCTATGGGCGCTGCCTGGTGCGGCGGCTGTATTGGTTGTGGGATTTTTGCTTTTCCTCACCGGCAGATTAGGTGCCGGGGATGTCAAGCTGATGAGTGTGCTGTGCCTGTGGGTTGGGCAAGGGCACCAGATCGTTTTCGTCATGGTGACGGCGCTGGCTGGCGGTGTTTTGGCGCTTAGCCTGCCGCTGCTGAATACCGTACCCACAGCGGTGGCGATGGGCATTCAAACCACCAACCGGATATTCAAGAGTCGGTTGCCTATGCCACCCGCGTTGCCCGCCGATCTTTCTCAAGGCATACCTTACGGCGTCGCCATTGCATTCGGCGCGATGTATGTCCTGATTTTTCCCTTGTTTTAATTCTGTCGCAGCTTTAAGACACACACGCTAGGGTAGGCAAGTTGAAATGAAAGTGAACTCTACATACGTACTGTCAGGTGCGCTCGTTCTGGCAGGCATTGTTGCGCTGGTGGTGCGTAGTCATCTCTCTTCGGAACCCCCTCCGCCACCTCCCGTTGTGGTGAAAGCGCCGGAAAAAACGGCTGTTCTGGTGGCTGCGAAAGATCTTCATCCCGGTGATTTCATTGATTCTGCCTCACTGCGCTGGCAGGAGACAGATCAATCGGTTTCCCGATCATTTAACTTTGTTCGTGGCAAAGACAGCCAGTCCCTGCTGCTGGGCGCAACGCTGCGTGAAACCGTTGCGGAAGGTGCGCTGCTGACCAGTAATGTATTGGTTAAGCCGAATGAACCGGGCTTTGTTGCCGCCGTGCTGCATAAAGGGATGCGAGCTATCTCCGTTCCCACTAGCGCGATTGCGAGCAATGCTGGGCTAGTCTCAGCAGGCGATCGTGTCGATGTGATCCTCAGTATGAGACGAGACGATCAGTCAGAGTTACCCGCAAGCCGTAACCAACCTGTCGTGATGCCGCTGTTGGCGTCACAAACCATTGTTCGTGATTTACGCGTATTGGCGCTGAATGACAGAACTGGTACGCCGGTATATCCACGCTTTGATACCGCGGAAGACGGTACGGTGCTTGATGCCACCGCTAAAAGCCGTGAATCAGCCGTGCGTTCTCGTCCTGCCACCTATCAAACCGTTACGCTGGAAGTGACGCCTCAGCAGGCTGAAGCGCTAACTGTTGCCAAAGAACTCGGCATTCTGCATTTAGCACTACGCAGTGCTGATCTGGATGATGCGGTCGATCCAGCGACAGGGCGACCACATGTGACCACGGTTCCGCGCGCGACCGATATCTACGAGGTGCTATCAGCAGGATCCGGTGAACGCAAAGTGAAAATCTATCGCGCTGAGCAAAAAGACGTGGTGACGTTCCCCTCCCGATAAGACGAGTACGCAATCTGACAGCCTGCGGGGAGCCGCGAGTTGCTCATGGAAAAATGAAGCCCATTACGGAATTAAGTAAATGACGATGTTTTCGCTGTTTTTGAAATCGGACTTTCGGGGCACGTGCAAACGGTTGCTGACCGCTGGCCTGTTTAATGCGGTATTGCCTGTCACGCTGACGACGATGATGTTGCCTGCGACCACGCTGGCTGCCGGGGTCTCTGTTGCGCCAGTCACCGATGAGGTGCGTTTGACCGTGAATCAGGGACGGTTACTGCAACTCCATGGACTGCCGGACAGCGTGCTGGTGGCCGATCCGAATATCGCCAGTTTTGAACTGCCTTCGCCGGGTAACCTGTTTGTCTACGCCAAAAGCGTCGGTACCACCACGCTCTACGCGATGGATGAAAATGGCAATGTCATCAACGCCATTCGTCTGGTATCCGAGCATGATTTGAAAGCGCTGGGTGAACGCATGAAGCGTGAATTCCCCGGTGCGGATATCCAACTGGAAGCCTCGATTCCCAGCGGTGTGATTGTACGCGGCAGCGTCGATACCCCACAGGATGCCAAGCGCGTGATCGACAGTATTCAGGCTTACATCAGTGCGTCCTCTGGCGGGCAGGGCGGCGGTGGAGGCGGTGGCGAAAAATTGCCGGGCTCCAGCGAATCCTCCGGCAAGGTGATCAATCAGCTCAAAATCAAAACGCCTTCGCAAATCAATATTCAGGTGCGCGTGGTGGAAGTGTCTCGCAAGCTGACCAGCGAACTGGGCTTCAACTGGGCGGCGTCACTGAGCACCGGCAGCGGCAACATGACCGCAGGCAGCGGCTCGCGTCTGAATCTGTTCAACGCCACGACCGGGAGATTTGCTAACCCAACGGATTCGGGCTTTCTCAACTTCGGCCGCTCCAGACTGAGCGGATTGTTAACCGCGATGAACCAACAGGGCATGGCAACCGTATTGGCTGAACCCAACCTGACGGCGATGTCAGGGGAAACGGCGGCGTTTGCGGCGGGTGGCGAAGTGCCGATCGTCCTGATCACCAATAACAGCGTCAGCATTGATTACAAATCTTACGGTGTGATTCTGCGCATGACGCCAACGCTGCTGTCTGCCAACCGTATCAGCCTGCACATTGCGCCGGAAGTCAGTGAGCTTACTGAAGTGGGTTCTGTACAGTTGGAAGGGGGATCGCGTATTCCGGCATTAACGGTACGTCGTGCGGATACCACGGTAGAGCTGGCCAGCGGACAGAGCTTTGCGCTGGCGGGAATGCTGCGTAGCGCGGGTAGCCAGACGATCAACGGCGTGCCGGGGTTAAGTAGCGTCCCGATGTTTGGTCGCCTGTTTGAAAGTGAAGCCACCAGTCAGGAAGAAACGGAACTGGTCATTATCGCGACCGCCTATGTGGTTGAGCCGGTTAACGCAGGTGAGCTTCAGACGCCGGGGCAAGGCGTAAAAATGCTAGATGCTTCCATGCCGCGTTCGGCATCTATCGGCTATCTCTACTGAGTCCGTGAGGGGAATAAAACATGAAAACGATCAACAGCAACCACCCTCCGTTTCGTCCGCTGCCCCTGCGCGCAGCGGTGCTTACCGCCGTTTTTCTGCTGGCAGGATGCGGATGGAATAAGCCGATTAACGATGTTCGTATGCAGCGTTTTGACCAGCCTGGGCTTCAACCGATTGCCGTCCAGCCTTCATCGGTGTCAGTGCCGTTATTGGCCGCGCCGAACGGGCGGGGGTTCCTCCCCGAGTCGTTGAAGCAGCTCAATATCATGCTGAAGGATCAGGGGCGGCTATCGGCACAGACACTGACGCTGATCCCGCACAGCGTGAGCGGCGAGCAGATGGCAGGGCGACTGGCGACGGTGCTGAAAAATGCCGGCGCTAATCCACAGAACGTGAAACAGATGCGCCGCTCTACGGCGAGCGGTCAGAACGGCGATCTGGAAGTGATCTCCGAGGCGCTGGTGGTCAAAACCACCCGTTGCACGATCAATGACCCGAATCAGCTGATGGTGAAGCCTTATGAAGCCATTGGCTCTCTCGGCTGTGCCACGCAGAACAATCTGGCGATGATGGTTGCTGAACCACGCGATCTGATTCAGGCGAAAGCGCTGGATGATGCGGATGGCGTAGCGGCGGTCAATAGCATCGAACGTTATCACAAAGGTGAAGTGAAAGAGCTCATCGACATTAACTTTGAAGAAGATTAAGGGCGTGACATTCCATGAGTGAAATTACCCCTAACGATGGTGAAGAACTGGCGCTGCCGCTGGTGGCATTCGCCAATGACGTACGCGATGTGGCGGATATCGGCGATCTCTTCACTCGCCTGAAACAGCCGGATGTACCGGTGATGTCCGGCGGTATTGCCGCTGCTCGTCAATGGTGTGAGCTGAATGTCCCGCCACGCATTTTGCTGGTAGATCTGGAAGGCGCGCACTGGCCGCTTCCGGCACTGGAAGAGCTGCTGAGCGTCTGCGGTCCAACCAGCCAGGTGATTGCGACGGGCAAAGAGCAGGATGTCGGCTTATACCGCGCGCTGCTTCAGGCTGGCGTGGTGGACTATCTGGTGAAGCCGTTCACGCTGGATCTGCTGGCCGCAACGCTGGCGAAGTGTGAAGGCCAACAGGCCGGGCCAGAATATGCCCGCATGGGCAGGACGATTGCGGTCGTCGGCGCCAGCGGCGGAAGCGGGGCAAGTACCGTAGCGATGGGGCTGAGCCGCCTGCTGTCCGGCGAACGTCATTTGCCCGTCGCGCTGGTGGATTTCGATCGCCGTAACGGCGATCAACTGCTGCTGCAAGGGCAAACCGATGACGCGGGGCTGGCGGCAGTGCTGGAAACGCAGGAGCTGGATACCCGACTCTTGCAGCGCGCCATGCTGCGGGTGGATACCCGCCTGCATCTGCTGGCGCAGAAGCCGGAGCTGGGCGAATTGGGGCCAGTTGACGTAGATAACGTGCTGAATCTCGGCGGGGCGCTGTGCCGCATGTTCAATCAGGTGATCTGGGATCTGCCCAGCAGCTATCCGACCGGAGCGCTGGATGTGCTGACCTACGCGGATCTGCGCATCATCGTGACGGAATTGACGCTTCAGGATGCGCGTAATGTGCGGCGCGTACTGAATGAGATCGGCGACGAAAGCGAAGGGCAACGTCTGTTGCTGGTGCATAACCAAAGCCGTTTTGCCACGTCCGCGCCGCTCAGTCGCGATCAGTTCGAACAATTTACTGGCCGGAAGATTGATGTCGTGCTGCCGAACGCGGGTCACGCGTTATCGCAGAGCCTGACGCTCGGCGCACTGAATCTGGCTGCGGCGCCTGCTTTCCAGCAGGGCTTGCGCCAACTGGTCGATCTGGCCTGTGGCGTGCGCGCCAGACCGGCGGAAAAACGCTGGTTCTCACGTTGGTTAAAACGCGCCTGATGATGTTCAGCGTGCGCCGTTTTTCAAAGATGAACGGACTATTTTAGGGTTACGGACTGTTTTTTGGGGTTCAGGATTATGTTGATTCGCAAGAATAACCTGCAAAAAAGCGAAGCAGGAAAAAGCACGCCTCAGCCTGCGCCTGCTGCCAACGTGGCAGAACTGAAAACGCGTCCGGCTGCGGAGAACCGCACACAGCCTGCGGCGAACACTGCGTCTGGATCTGCTCCGGCAGCTCGCCAGACGGACAACCGGACCAGCCAGCGCCGGATTATTCGCGCACAGCTCTACGATCAGATCGACGCAGGCAAAGCGGCGATGATGGGGCGCGACAAGCTGCTGGTGCAGATCGAAACGGTAATCCGCCGCATCTGTGATGAGCAGCGCCTGCAGCTTTCCCGGCAGGAAGAGGAAGCCATTGCCGCCGAAATGCTGGACGAGATGACTGGGATCGGGCCGATCCAGCCGCTGCTGTCGGATGACACGGTCAACGATATTCTGGTTAACGGCGCCGGTCAGGTGTTTGTCGAGCGTTTTGGCAAACTGGAACTGTCGCCGATTACCTTCATTGATGAAGAGCATGTGTTTAACACCGCGCAGCGCATTGCTGCCGCAGTAGGGCGCCGTATCGACGAAGCCAGCCCGATGGTGGATGCGCGTCTGCCGGACGGTAGTCGCGTCAACGTTATCACCTACCCGCTGGCGATCGACGGTACTACGATCTCGATCCGTAAGTTCATGCGCCGCAACCTGTCGCTGGAAATGCTGGCGGAGCGCCGCTGCATGTCCTACGCGATGGCGGATGTCCTGAACAAAGCGATGCAGGCGCGCGTTAACGTCATTGTTTCCGGCGGAACGGGCGCGGGGAAAACCACCTTGCTGAATGCGCTGTCGCAGAAGATCGGCAGTACCGATCGCATTATCACCATTGAAGATGCCGCTGAACTGCAATTGCAGCAGGAACATGTGGTCAGGCTGGAAACCCGTCCTGTCAGCGCCGAAGGCACCGGCCGCGTCGATCAGCGCGATCTGATGCGTAACGCCCTGCGTATGCGCCCTGACCGCATCATTCTGGGCGAGGTACGCGGCGGCGAGAGCTTTGACATGTTGCAAGCGATGAACACTGGCCACGACGGTTCGCTGTGTACGGTACACGCCAATACCTCGCGCGATGCGATACAGCGTCTGGAAAACATGGTGATGATGGCGAACATGCAGCTGCCGCTGATGGCGATCCGCCGTCAGATCGCCAGTGCGGTTCATCTGATCGTGCAGATCGAACGTATGCGCGACGGCATGCGCCGCGTGGTATCCATCACTGAAGTGTGCGGCATGGAGAACGAAGTGATCCAACTTCAGGATCTGTTCAGCTTCAACATTCAGGGGATGGACGGGCAGGGCCTGTTGACGGGTGAATATGTTCAGCACATCCAGCGTCCGCAGTTCTACAGCGACAAATCGCACCTGTTTGATGCGCAGTAAGGGACGAAGGAGACGCCGATGAGTGACGCACGTCTGAACCTGATTACGCTGCTGGTGTTTTGCAGCGTGCTGATGCTGCTTCTGGCGGTCAACGCCTGGAGAAAATCACGGCAGCAGCGCATGCAGCGCGAACAGCGCTGGCAGCAGATTTTGAACGAGGTCAGCCCGTCGGCTGCCGCAGTCGCGTCTGATTCGATCCTGCGTGATGAGATCAGAACGCCGCTGATGGGTGTCCCGGTGATTGGACGTTGGCTGGCCATCCTGTGGGCGCAGATGACGTTCATTGGCTGGAAAAAGAACCTGCTTCAGCGCGCTCTGGCGCTGGCGGCGGTCTGCCTGATACTCGGTATGATTCTGGGACAGCGTACTCTGCTGCCGCTCACGATGGGGCTGCTCTTTACGCTGCTGCTGTTTGTCAGCATTGGCCTGCTGCTGTTCCGTTCAACGTTGCAGAAACACCTGAAAGCACTGCGCGAGAGCCTGCCGGAAGCGATTGATGCCATTACCCGCAGCTGTCGTGCCGGTGTACCCGTTGCCAATACCTTCTCGATTGTCGCTGAGCACCTGACCGGGCCGCTGGCGAATGAATTCAAGACGATCGATCACTGGCTACGGCTGGGGATTCCGCTGCGTCAGGTGATCCAGGCCTCGGCTACGCGGGTACCGATGTCCGAATACCGTTTCTTCGTGGTGATTCTGATCATCAATCAGGAAGCGGGTGGGCGACTGGGAGAAACGCTGGAGCGTCTGTCTGCCACGCTGCGTGAACGTCGTGAGCTGCAACTTAAAGTGCAATCCAAGACGTCCGAGGCGCGGGCATCCGCCAAGATTGTTGCCGCTCTGTTTCCCAGCTGTCTGGCCTATCTGTACATGAAATCACCGGAGGATTTTAGTTTCCTGTTCTCCGATCCAGTGGGAACGTCGGTGCTGATTTACGCCTTGTGCAGCGTCTCGGTCGGCATGTTGATCACGCACGTTATGGTTAAGCGAATAGGGTAAAGGGAGAGCCATTCATGACTGTTTTTGACGATCCCTTACTGCTGCTGGCGCTCGTGCTAATGGTGGCGGGGATTTACCTGGCACGTATGCAGCATAAAACGCAGCAATACAAGCAACTGGAAATTCGCATGCGCGGGCATCTGCCCATCGCCTCTATAGAGGCGGCCTCTCAGGAAAACATCCTGAGAGGCCAGGGAACCACATTATCTCCCCTGCTGGAAAAGCTGTTGCAGCCGCTGGCTACACAGGGCGAGCGCCTGTCGGGATCGGAACGCGATCGCCGCAATCTGCGCCGCCTGCTGGATCTGGCCGGGATCCGCCGCAACGAAGCGGTGGGCTGGCTGGTGATGGGAAAATTTGCTGCCGGGGCGCTGCTTGCTATCGCGCTGGTGTGGGGCTGGTTGCCGCCTGCTGACCGTGCGGGACTGACGGGCGTTGCGGCAGGGCTGATTGGCTTCTTTGTCGGCTCGATGGTGCCGGAGTGGTGGCTGAAGTGGCGTGCGGCAAGCCGAGGCGAAAAGCTGGCACGCGCGGTGCCGGATGCACTGGATCTGATGGTGGTCTGTGCCGAAGCCGGTCTGCCGATTGGGCGCGTGTTGCAGGTGGTATCGAAGGAGCTAGGGCTGTCTTCACCGGAAATGGCGGATGAATTGCACTACACCGCCGCCGAATTGCAGATCCTGTCGGATCGTACGCTGGCGATGAAACATCTGGCGGAACGTACCCGCGTCAGTGAGATTGAAAGCATGGTGGCGACGCTAATTCAGGCGGAGCGCTACGGTACGCCGCTGTCTCAGGCGCTGCGCACGATTGCGGATGAAAGCCGCAAGACGCTGATTCTGAGTCTGGAAGAGAAGGCGGGTAAATTGCCAGCACAGCTGAGCGTGCCGCTGATGGCGCTGATCCTGCCACCGATCATCGCCATTATGGCGTCGCCTGCACTGGTGCGAGTGATCCGCCTGCTGGCGCAATAGCGTTTTATTTTTAACATATTGATTTTTAGTTCTTTTAAATACATTGATTCCCGGTATAGACCGGAAATCACAACGGTTACAACCGATGGAGTTATCGAAGATGGTCGATCTGGTAGCAAAACTTAAGCGCGGCGCGCCCATGCTGGCACTGCTGATTGTCAGTACCGTGCTGGCGGGATGCGGCAGCTCGATGGCGATTAAAGGCAGTAAGGATGAGGGCCTGCGTCTGGCGCGGCTGCTGCGCGATCAAGGGCGTGTGGAAGCGGCGACGGAAGTGTACGCGCGTCTCGACAGCCGCGATGCGCTGAAAGGGGCTGAGATGCTGGAGTATGCCAGTGTTGCGGCGCTGGCGCGTTCACCGCAGCAAACGCTGGAGCTGTACGGGCGAGCACGTCAGGCGCTGGGCGGCGATACCAACAAAATGACGCCGGAAGAAGCACTGGCTGTGTGTTTGGGAATGGGCCGTGCGCAGTTGGCTCTGGGACGTAATGCGATGGCGCAGACCGATTTTGCCTGTGCGCTGAAAGCACAGCCGAACGACGCGGGCGCTCTCAATGGCATGGGCGTGGTGGTGGATGCCTCAGGCAAACACGCAGAAGCGCGCCAGCTGTTTGAAAAAGCGTTGCAAATAAACCCGGCAGATGTCGCAGCGCTCAACAATCTGGCGCTTTCTTGGCTGGCAAGCGGCAATGCGGATAAAGCTATTTCTCTGCTTCGCTCGGTGGATGAGAGTAATGCAACTGGCCGACTGAATCTGGCGCTAGCCTACCTCTCCGAGGGCAGAGACACTGACGCGCGTTCGGCGCTGGCGACCATTGCCCAGCCACAGCGCATTGATGGCCTGATCGACGAGCTGAATCTGCGTTTACAGCAGATGCAGCAGGATAAATCCCGTGGTGAAGCGCTGCTGTTATCCAGCCGCCAACGCCTGCAATTGAGTACGCCTGAGTAATGGCGTGGCTTCGTAATCTCGGCCCGTGGCGTGATAAGGGCACTGTGCAAAGTATCGTGCCGCGCCATGAACGCCACTGGCGCAGCCCGTGCGGTGTGATCGCGACGGAAGTGGCGTTTCTGGTGCCGGTGGTGCTGGTCGGGGTGATGATGCTGTTTGAACTGGCGCGTATCGGGCTGGTGGTTGCCGCTGGCAGCGCCGCGCTGGATAAAGCCGTGCAGGCTTTCCGCCTCGATAATCTCGCGTCGGACAGCGCGGAACAGATGGGAACCCGCCTAAAGGCGAGGATGGTTGAAGCGGGATACGGTTACCTCAAGGAAGACGATTTAACCGTCAGCGTGTTGCACTTCGACAATCTGAGCCAGCTTGGCGGGCTGACCAATGGCAATAGCAGTCAGGACAATCCCAATGGTGAGGAAACGACGACGCTGCCGGTGTGGTCCGTGACGGTGCAGATTAAAAAAGCGTTTATCACGCCGCTGCCGGAGGTGTTAACGCTGGGAGACACCTTCCGCTACCAGTACAAACATGTGTTTGGGACGGAACTGCGCAATGACTGATCGTTTATTGAAAACCAGTCGTTCGTTGAAAACCGGCTATTTCCTGAATGGGCTCCGCCGCTTCTGGTTTTCTCGTTGTGCTTCTACTGCGGTAGAAACCGCGCTGGCGTTTCCGATTGTGTTGGCGATTGGGTCGCTGTGTGCGGATATCTACACCGTCGGGCTGGAGCGCACGAGTATGGAACAGCGGGCGGGTGCCATCGCGTCAATATTAGCGATGCAGCAGAAGCTGGATGAGAAAGGCCTGCAAGGTCTGCTCGATACGGTGCTGCCAACGGAAGGGTTAGGCAATTACCAGCTGTTAATCAGCAACGTGCGCCAGACCGGGGAGCTGTACTGGCAGTTGAACAGAGGCACGGCAGAGGCGCTGTGCGCAGAAAGTGAAACCCTGCCGGGCGAGGAGTACCTCCCTGAACTGCCGGAAAGAGACCGTGAAGAGGGCAGCAAGAACACTTCCATGATGGTGGTAGAAATCTGCCGTCAGGGGAAAGATGTGAGCCTGCTGGGCGGGTTGTCGCTGGGTGGGTTGCTGCACGCCTCGTCGGTCAACCGGGTGGCTATCGGTGTGGTTGAACTGGATGAGGTACTCAGAAAAGAGGCCGGTCTGGAAGAAGAAGATCAATAGCTACGGGTTTTATAAAAGACATAGAAGCGGCAAATAGACCGCAAACGGCAGCGAGTTTCTCGTTACCGGAATAACAAAACAATTAAGACAAATAACGTGTGAGCCATGTCGTTTTATTTTCCCGTTTTATGGGCGGGTTGAGTATGCGCTGAATCCAGGAATACAGGATAGGAAAGGATGAAAAAAACCTTACAGAACAGAAGAGTAAAAAAAGACGCTACCGGAATCACTCTGTTCTGGCGTGAACGCCTGTCCGCTTTTATTCAGCAGGAAAAAGGGGCGGGTACGGGGTTTTATGTGTTGGGTGCGATGGCGTTGTTGGTGACGGCGGCTTTTATCGTGGATACCTCTACGGCGACCGGCGATGCGACGCAGATCAAACGCGCGACGGATGCCGCCGCGTTGGCTGTCGGGCATCAGGCGACCATTAACGGTGAAGAGTACAGCCAGGAAGAGACCAATAAGCTGGCATATGAATACGTCAAAAATAATCTGGGTATAAATAAAGCCCTGAGTGAAAAACTGGTGGTGGGCGATGTGTCCGTTACGGAAGGACGTAACAGCGCGACGCGTAAAACCTATACCGTCACCGTCGCTTTCGAAACCAAGCCCAGCCTGCTGAGCCTCGGGGCGAGAAAGCAGGAAGTGTACTCGACCTCCGAAGTCATCAACCGCCCGACGGAAGTGGCTTTTGTGATGCCGGTGACGGGGGATATGAGTGATGCCGATATCCGTTCGCTGAAAAGCGTTAGCCGCAGCTTCGTTGAGCGCATGCTGAGCAGCGCAGACGGAAAACGCGACAACCTGTGGCTGTCGCTGGTGCCGTACAGCCAGTCGGTTAGCGTATACGACGCAGAAGACGCCAACCGCATTCGGCGCTGGGCCGCACCGGGTGCGCTGAACCCGCCAGAGCTGCGTTCGCTCTTTGCCAGCGGCGTGGTGAGTAGTCTGGCTGACCGCCGTTTCCCGGATCGTCGCGCCAACCTGCTGTGCATGTACCGTGGGTTGGGACGGGAAGAAAACTTCTTCTGGGATGAACCCCCTGTCGGCCAATTTAAAATCTATTACCGTCACGATTTACCGCAAAACGGCAGCCCCGGCGCGCCACCAATCTCCTGGCGCGGCCCTAACCCTGATTTTGACGATACCGATGCGGTAGATACCCGCTGGATCGTGGCGGATAAAGGGTGCCCGAATGCTGCGCTGATGCCGCTGACCAATGAAGAAAGCAGGCTGAATCAGCGTATCGAACAGTTTTCTGCCCGTTTCAACGTGAACTACGCCATCGGTATGTCATGGGCGGGCGCAGCGCTGTCACCCAATATGCGCGGTTCAGACGGCTGGGGTGATGCCAAGCTGCCGCTGGATTTCAATCTGGACGGCAACGGTGACGGGCAAAAGGTGATCGTGATGATGGCCAACACGGTTGGTAACTGGTTCGACACCGACAGCTACAACTTCAACCGAAATGCATTCAGTGGTCAAACCGGCACGGATCCTGCCCGCTCCTTTGCCGCGCAGCGCTTCCGCGATCTGTGTTCCAGCTTCCGCGCGCGCAACATCAAATTCTATTTTGTCGGCATTCGCCCCGGCGACCCAGAGGATTTTGGCCGCAACCTGTTCGACGCCGAAGCGACGCCGGGCCTGCTGGTCTGCACCGAGGGTGAGAAACGGATGAGTTTTATCGACGGTGCAGGCTTCGGCGCAGAGGGCGTGGAGGATCAATTGATCCGACGCCTGGATCGTATTGCCGGCCAGATCGAAACCGAGGGCGGCTATGTTCGGCTGGTTGAATGATCGCTGAAGGTAGCCAGAAATGACGCGCTTTGCCCCTTTATTACAGGACATGACACGATGACTTTTTCCCGCTCAAAATCTGGTTCAGGCTTAACGCGCACGCCGCGTCAGGCGTGGGTACTGGAACCGCGTATGATGTTTGATGCCGCCGCCGTGATCACTGCGGTGGATGTGGCAGCACACGTCGCGGCAACGGACACGGCGCCCGGCGTTGATGCGACGCCGGTTAAGGCGACGGTCACCATCACCGACTCCAGCGACAGTTTCGAACCGGTCGATCTGTTCAGCGACGTTCGCGTATCGGCGGATAAAGGCGGGCAGGAGCTAAAAGATCTGGTGATTACCGTCAATCGCACGGGCGCGAACCAGGCGTTAGTCATCGACGGCACTGAAATTACGCTGGAAGCCGCCAATGGGGCAAAAACGACGGAAGGCGACGGAAAATATGGCTATACCGTTGCGGTTAGTGGTACGACGACAACCATCACCGTTAGCATTGCTTCATCTGACGCATTTCAGCCCAGTGACGTCACGAAGCTGATCGACGGTATTGCCTATAAGCCACTTGATAAAACCGTGGCCGGTGGTGATGTCGTGGTGACGCTGAAAAGCCTGAGCGATGAGAGCGACACTGCCGATCTGAATATCCACTCGACCGTCACTATCGACAGCAAGATCAATGTAGCACCGGTGGTGTCCGCATCGGATGCGCCTGAGCTGGCCGAATTAATCATCGTGCCCGGTATGGCATCACCGCAGGACGTGCGCTATTCCAGTAATGGTGATTACGCCTATGCCATCGGAAGCGATGGCACGCTGGGGGTCTTTACCGTCGGCGAGCACGGCAAGCTGACGTTGAGCCAAACGCTGAGCGGCATCAGTGCGCTCAAGGATGTGAAAGAGGTCGCGCTGAGTGCGGACAACCGTTCGCTATATGCCACTACTGGCAGTAGCGATATTGTCGCGCTTAGCCTTGACGAAAACGGGCTGGTGGTTCGACTCAGCGGCAGCGACGAACAGCCGGTGTATACCCAAACCATCTCTTCGCAAAACGGCAATATTACCGGGCTTGCCGTCTCCAGCGATGGTACTCAGGTTTATGCCACAACGCAGTGGAACGGCATGGTCGTTTTTACTCGCGATGCGGCAATGGGCAGCCTGACGTTACTCCAGCGCGTGGACAGCAGCGGGATCGATCGCAGTGGTATCGTGGCGAGCAGCGGTAACTATGTTGTTACCATCGGAATGGGTGCAAAGCATACGTTATCGGTTTTCCAACGGGGCGAGGACGGAAAATTAACGCCAGTCACGACGCTGGAAACGTCTGGGGAAGGTTATGGGGCGGTAGAGTATCAACTGGCGATCTCGAAGGATCAGCAGTTCATCTACGTTGCCGATCCTGACAGCGGTGAAATCAGCGTCTATCAACTGCGTGACGGTACTGAAGGGAAAACGCTGGCTCATACGGACACAAAAACGCTGGAAGGCGTCAACGCGCTCTATTTTAACGCCAACGGCAGCCAGCTTTATGCGCTGAGCAGCGAAGGCGAGTTGCAGATTTATAGCGTCAACGCATCGACGGGGGCGCTGAGTGAAAACGGCCAGATTAAGAATATTGGCGATACGCGCGGCATGGTGCTGTCACCCGATGGACAATCACTCCTGATCGCCGGTGAGACCATTCAGCGCTTTAGTGCATTACGCACTTATCTCTATGGTAGCGACTTGCCGTTTGCCGATCATATCGCGCTTTCCGATAGCAATCTGGATGTGCTAAACGGTGGTGCAGGTAACTATAACGGCGCTGTGGTGACCATCGGTCGTGAAACGCCCTCGGCAGACGATCAATTCGGCCTAAGCGCAGGCAACAACCTGACGCTGCAAGATGGCAAAGTTCTGCAATCAGGCACAGAGATTGGGACGTTCACGCAGAATCAGGGCGTGCTCAGCGTGACGTTTACCGCTGATGTGACGAAAGAAACGGCTAATAACGTCCTGAAGCAAATCACCTATCGCAACGTCGGCAGCCAGAGCTCGGCCGAAACGGTGGTGCTGACGGTGACGGCGAACGATGGCGAGCTGAGCAGCACGGTAACCACTGTCGCGCTGCTGCTGACCGCCAACAGCGCGCCAACGCTGGTCAGTCAGGGCGGAAGTAACCTGACGCTGGATACGCGCGGCACGTCCGTCACGCTGTTCAAAGACACCGCGATTAATACCGGAGAAGCTGGACAGGCGCTGACCAAACTGTCGATCGGGATTGATGGCCTAAACAATCCGCATCAGGAATACCTGACGGTGGATGGTACGGTTATCGATCTGAGTAAAGACAGCGCTGGCACGACGGTGAGCGGCTACCAGTATACCTACACTTATAACGCCCTGAGCGGTGAGTCGTCACTGGTGCTGAGCAGCGTTCAGGGCATCAGCAGCATGGCGATGATGAAGCTGGTCGATGGTCTGAGCTACTCAGCCGGTAAAGAGAGCACCAGCGCCAGCGGCTTGCGTACCATCACCTTAACCGAGTTGCAGGATAACGGCGGCACCGCCAATGGCGGAAGCGATACCGCGACGCTGACGGTTTCTGGTAGCGTCAATCTGGCCTTCAACGAACTGCCAACGATCGAGGCAACCTATTCCCCCGATGCCACACTGTTTTATAACGCGGGTACGCTAAGCGGTTACAGCGAGCGCGTCTCGGCGATTAGTGTCTCTCAGGATGGGAAAACCCTGCTAGTCACTGGCAGTGAAGGGAACAATAACAGCGGCAAGACTTATCTGCGCGTTTACGCGCGTGATGCGGAAACCGGCGCATTAACGTTATTACAAAGCTTCACGCAGGGTGAGCAGGACGATCCATCCACCCCTGCGATTGAAGTTAACGGCCTGAACACCATCACCACGCTGGCGCAGTCGAAAGATGGCTCCAGCGTGTATGTCGCGGGAGGCAGCGGAAGCGCCTACTCGCTGGTGCAGTTTAGCCGTGATGCCACAACGGGACAGCTGAGCTATGTCGGCGTGGTTGCCACGCAGGGCGTGAATGGCGTCAGCGGCCTGGATGCGGCAGTTTCCGAGATCGTGCTGTCCGAAGATGGCACCTCGTTGTACACCATTAACGGTGTGACGCCCATCGATGGTTCTACGAGTAAAAACGAGATTACCTTTTTCTCACGTGATACTACCTCCGGTGCGCTGACGTTTGTCGGCTCGCTGGTGGGCGGCGACACCATTCCGGTGAGAAGCCCTAGCGGCATCGTACTGTCCAGTGACGGCACATCGGCTTATATCTCCAATCTGGGGAATCACAGTATTACCGTGTTGTCGCGCGATGCCGCGACGGGCAGCCTGAGCTATGTCACCACGATTAATAAAACCACGATAGCGGCTGATGCGAACAGCGCGGACATTCCGAAGGACGATCGTTACCTCAACGGGTTGCAGGATATCGTGATCTCCCCTGATAACCGTTTTGTCTATGTTTCATCAAATTCGCAGGGTACCGTCTCGATTTTCAGCCGCGATGCGGATACGGGCGCATTGACCTACGCTGGGACGATGGATTTGTACAACAGTGAAAGCCATGTTCCTGATGAGCTACGAGCAACATCACTGCGTGAAATCATTATCTCTCAGGACGGTTCGGCGTTGTATGTTGCTGCGTTCGGCAGTAAATCACTGTTGGTATTCGCCCGCGACGCTGATTCCGGTGCCTTAACCTACCGTAATAGCGTTGAACTCTCGGTTAATACCGTCAACCATCTTGCCGTCAGTGCGGATGGCAAGAATATCTATGCCGGGGTGAGTACGTTCTTTGCCGGGCTAAGCGTGTCCACCGCTGCGGCGAATGCACCTTATAGCCAGACCACGGATGCGTCGTTTGCAACAGGCGTCACTCTGTCAGATCTGGAGTTGGATGCCGCCGATGACTACAAGGGCGCGACGATTGCCATTAGTCGTAACGGCGATGTGTCGGCAAACGACCATTTCGCTTTCCAGAATGGGAACGGGTTAACGCTGTCCGGCAACGACATTCAGTATGAGGGCGCGACTATTGGCACCTTCAATGTGAGTGAAGGGGCGGTGAAGGTGGTGTTTACCGATAGCGTCACTAAAACGGTCGCCAATCAGGTGCTGCATCAGATGACTTACCGTCATGATGGTGATGCAACGGGGGCATCGATCCCGTTGAATATCACCTTTAGCGACGGCGGTAAAGAGACCAGTCTGCTATTGACGCTGGTGCCGAATAAGCCGCCCGTGGTGGATAATAGCGAGTACGCCCCGCCGTCTGGCGTAGCCGGGCAGCATTACGCGCAAACTCTCCCTGACGATCTGTTCCGTGATCCTGAAAATGGCGCGCTGACGTGGCAGGTGAATGGCCTTCCGGCGGGGTTAACCTTCGATGCCGATACACGCACGATTTCCGGCACGCCGACGCTCAATGGCGCGGGAAACTTCTCTATTACCGTCATCGCGACGGATGCGTCGGGCGAACAGGCGGAGCAGACGCTTACCCTAAAGATTGCCTCCGATCCTGCACAAATCCCAACGATCGGCGGTGAATCCAGCGCCCTTCAGAATGATTACGGCCTTGAGGGCTATGACTCCAATAGTTATGTGGATGTGCTGAGCGGGGTGAAAGATAGCCAACTGTCTGCGGATGGCAAAACGCTCTATGTCGTGAGCGCCCCAGAGAGTGGTTCGGCAGTACTGAGCGTGTTTGTCCGTAACGAAGAAGGCAAATTTACCCTGTCGAAGACCTTCTTTAACTACCGATCCGTTTACAACAATGAAACGGAGCAAATGGATAACGTGGTGGACAACGCCGGATTGGCGGGCGCATCAGACGTCACCCTGTCTGCCGATGGGCAGTACCTGTATGTGGTGGGCAGTGAAGGCAACGCGGTGACAATCTTCCGCGTCGGCAGCGACGGCGAACTGACGCAAGCTGGTGTGCTTGATCAAGCCGCTCTGGGTGGTCATACGCTGGATATGCGTTCCCAGATTGTTTCTCAGGGCGATTACCTCTATCTCACCGCTGCCCAGTCAGGCAGTGATAACGACAGCCGCAGCGTGCTGGTGTTTAAGCGCGGGGCGGACGGTACGCTAGCGGCGGTTTCTCAGGCTGATAACCTGATTGGGGCGAGCCGTCTTGTGCTCGATCCAACCGGGCGTTACCTGTTCGTGTCGGGTTCCGGCAGTACCGTTGGCGTCACGGCTTTCAGCATTGATGCACAAGGAGCGTTGTCTCAGGTCGGCCAGATTAGCGGAACGAGCGAGTATTACATCAATGGGCTGGCGCTGTCGCCCGATGGCAAAACGCTGTATGCGATTCATGCCGATGTGGGCAATTACACGCTCAATACGATAACGGTTGGTGCAGATGGCGCACTCACGCTGGCATCGACGGTACCGTTTGTCGATGACGGTGGTGATTCCGGCGAGGCGTTGGCAAGCAATCTGGTGGTCTCCGCGGATGGTACAGCGCTATTTGTGATCGGGAAGAACATCACTATCTTCTCCCGTGCTGAAGATGGCAGCCTGACCCTGAAGCAGACTGTGAGCAGCGGCTGGGACAGTTCACTCGGTATCAGTTTCTCATCGTTGCAAAACATAGCGTTGAGTGCAGACGGCAAACAGCTGTATCTGATCGGCGGCGATAAAATTCATGTGCTGAATGTCGGCACCGCGGGTGCCACTTATACCGAAGGGCAGGAGGCCACGGTGTTGCTGCCGTCAGGCCGTCTGTCCGATCCGCAGCTTGATGCGCTGAATGAAGGGAAAGGCGACTATAGCGGTGCCAGCATCACGGTGGGCCGACAAGAAGGCGGGCTACCGGAAGATACTTTTGGTTTTAAAGCGGATAACGGTTTAACGCGTGATGGCGACAATATCCTGAAAGATGGCATCGCGATTGCGACCTTTACGCAGGTGGAGGGCGTGCTGACGGTGACGTTTACGGCGGCGGTGACCAAAGCCGATGCGCAGAACGTACTGCGCCAGATTACCTACCACAACACCAGTCAGGATCCTGAACAGGCGGGAGCGTCACCGACATTCACCTTCAGTATGAATGACGGCGACAATAACATTGCTAACACGGATATCACCGTTACTCTCATTGGCGTGAACGATCCGGCGGTATTGAATACCACGGTGCTTAACCCGCAGATTCCGGGCAACGGCGAGTTCGTTAAGCTGTTTAAAGATACCCATGTCGACACCATTGAGAGCGGACAGACCATCTGGCAGGTGGTGCTGACGTTTGATGTCTCAGGCCCTAACGAAGTTATTAGCGTCGATGGCAGCACGATTGTGCTCGAAAAATCCAGCGGTGTTCCCCGCACCGCCAGCGGCTTGCAATACTCTGTTGATGTGAAGGACGGTAAAGCGACGGTTCTCCTGTACGTCGGGAGAGACGCGAGTGGAACCGCCGCGATCATTGACAGCATTGGCTACAACTATCTCGGCAGTGAATCCAGCGGTGAACGCCATGTCACCCTGATGATCAAGGAAAATAGTTATAACGGCAGCGCACCGGAAACCAAACTGGAACAGGCGATTACGTTGACGCTAGCACCAGCGGCAGAAACCAATACTGCTCCGGTCATTACGATTCCGGACACTACGCCAACCTATACCGAACGCGCTGAGCCTGTTGCGCTGGCACCGGACGCGACGGTGTCCGATGCACAGATGGACAAACTCAACGGCGGCAAGGGCAACTATGACGGCGCGACGCTGAAAATCACGCTGGGTGATGGCAAAACGGCGCTGGATAAGCTGGGCTTCAATGCAGGCAACGGCCTGACGCTATCGGGCGATACGCTGCAGAAAGATGGTGTCACCATTGGTCAGGTTAGTAACCAAGACGGCGTGCTGACGATTCGCTTTAATGCTAATGCAGGCACGGTTCCGACGACGGAAGATGTACAGAATACGCTGCGCCAGATTACCTACGCCAGCGACAGCCATACGCCTGCCGCGCAGGTGGCGGTGACGGTAACGCTGTCCGATCGTTATCTGGAATCTCAGGTCACGGCCTTGTCGGTGGCGATTACCGCGATCAACGACACGCCTGTCGTGGCGAACGATCCGGTGCTCTCTGCCGATGAACTGCGTCTGGTGAATACCTATACCGCGATTAGTGGGCTGGGCACGTTGACGGCTGCCGCCCGTACGACCGATGGGCTGTCGCTGTATGTCAGCGATGATAAAGGCGCGATTGCTTTATTCCAGCGTGATGCGAACAGCGGCGAATTAACCTATGTGCGTACCTTCGCCGCCGCAGAGAGCGTGACAGGAATAAGCCAGCTACAGGTTTCCGCCGAGGGTAACAGCGTGTATGCGCTGCGTGCCGATGGCAATGCGATTGTCTGGTTTAGCCGGGATGCTAACGGTGAATTGACCCATAAGGCCACGATAGAAAGTGATTATGATATCGATGGGGGCAATCTCTATAACATCAACGGAATTGCTCTGTCTGATGACGGGAAAAACCTTTATCTCATCAACAGCTACAACGGCCAGTTAGCCTACTTCAGCCGTGACACCGCAACGGGTGCATTAACCTATGTTGAAGCGCTGGGCGGGAGTATGTGGAGCGAGCCTTACCTATGGGCTCCGACCAGCATTCTCAGCCGCGGCAACCTGTTGTTTGTCACGACGGCAATCAACGATACCTCAACGGTTATTGTTTATCAGCGTGATGACAGCGGCAAACTGACGCCGTTGGGATACGTCCGCGGCTTTACTGATGCCGCAGGCAATACCGTGCAACTCTCAGGGCTGGAGCAGCTCACCGTCAGCGCCGATGGCCGTAGCGTCTTTGTCGCCAGCGCAGGGCAGATCGATGCTTTCGCGCTGGATACTGCAACGGGAACCTTTACGCACCTTGCCCGCATCGCGGCAGAAGGCACGGTGAGTGATATCGCCCTCTCTGCGGATGCACGAGTGCTGTATGTAACGAAAAACGATGGTGCGCTCACTCGCTATGTGTTGAACGATAAGGCGCTGATCCCACTCGATACGCTGATCAATAACGGTACAACCTTCGCCCATCTGCTGCCGGTTGATGGTGGGGTGATTGCGCTCGGCAACGGCGTGTCGGTGCTGGATGAAGCTTCCCGCCTGCCGGTTTACCGCGTTGACGGCCCGGCGGTCATCGTCGCACCGGCTATTGTCCTCAGTGATGCGGAACTGGATGCATTGAACAGCGGGGCGGGGAATTATCAGGGCGCATCGATCACGCTACAGCGCGGTGAAACGGTATCCGCAGGCGATCGCTTCGATTTTACTGCGGGTAATGGCTTTACGTTGGCAAATGGCGTGATTAGCAAAGATGGACAAGCGGTAGCGACCTTCACGCAGGTGGACGGCAAGCTCACCGTCACCTTTACTGCTGCGATTTCCCGTGCGGATGCGACGGCGCTGGCACGTCAGATTAGCTGGGCGACGAGCGCACCGCTGACGGGGAATACGACATCGTTGACGCTGGTGCTTAATGACGGCGTAGCCGATTCTGCGGCGCAGGCGCTTGGCGTGACACTGTCGAGAGAGGTTAACCAGCCGCCCGTTGGTCATGCCGAATTGTTCACCCCGCCAACGGCACAGGTTGGCACTCGCTGGTCCTATACATTACCCAATAGCCTGTTCAGCGATGCGGAAAATGATGTGCTGACGTTGTCGATCAACGGTCTACCGAACGGGCTGACGTTCGATGCTGCCACGCGCACGATCGGTGGCGATCCCGCCATTTCAGGTACGTTCAACCTGACGATTACCGCCACGGACAGCGCGGGCAACGCGACGGCGCTAAATGTGGCGCTGACGGTCAACGCGGCTTCGACACCGGTTGATCCCGGCACGCCGACGGAGCCGGCCAATCCCGATAACACCGCGACAGCGGCACCGGTGATTCTGGTACAGCAAGGCGTGAGCCTGCCTGCTGATTCGGGTGACAGAGAACGCGAACAGCCGCTGGGGGCGATTGTTGCCGATCTGTCTCGCCCGGAAGCACAACCGCTACCAACCAACATCGTCACCGAACCTGTACGCCAGCGTGATGCCGATACGTCACGCCAGTCGGATGCTCCTTGGGTGCTCGATCCCGTCATGTCATCGCTGATGCCGACGCTGGA
This sequence comes from Pectobacterium carotovorum, assembly GCF_033898505.1. NCBI lineage: Bacteria > Pseudomonadati > Pseudomonadota > Gammaproteobacteria > Enterobacterales > Pectobacteriaceae > Pectobacterium > Pectobacterium carotovorum. Next base: position 493,838 of record NZ_JAXAFK010000002.1, read on the forward strand.
GCAGGTCAATTTCTCTTCACGCGCTGAGGCGTCTATTCGCGATAACGCCGCGCTGCGTTCGGCTGATTCCAACCTGTTCCTGAGCGTGCGCGGTCAGACAACGTCGCTGGAATCGGCTTTCAGCAGCGTGCAGGGCGCGTTACAGCCGGATGCCTCCGGCGCACTCGCCTTTAGCTTGCCGCAGCGCATGTTCAGCGTGCGTGAAGGTAATGCCACGCTGACGCTGCAACTGGCGAACGGGCGTCCTTTACCTGCGTGGGTGCAGTTTGATGCCCGCAGCGGCGTGGTGCGCATTACCGACGCCAGTGCCGTGCAGGTTAATCAGATTCAACTGGCGCTGAAGGCGCAGGCCGTAGACGGCACCAGCCGGATCGTACCGATTACGCTGCAAACCGGACAGGGTGCTGGCACCGAGATGGCGACTGACCGTGGTGCGATGCAAGGGCCAGCCAACCCCACGATACAGCCAGCTGAAAGCCGGGATGTCGAACGGTTAGCGCCAGCGGGGAAAACCGCCTTTACCGAACAGCTGCGTCAGCATCAGCCGGAACAAGATGCGCTGCTAGCGGCGCTCAGTGAACTGAGCAGCCTGCGTGCATAACCAAGCGCAAACCTGGTAAAGCGCAGATCGAATACTGAGACGAGATTTTATTACTTAACCACTAACCCGGGCGCTTGCAGGCGGTAACCAACCCACCGCCTGCAAGATGAAGGGAACAGACAAATAGAAGATGGGGAGAACCCGGGTGAATCAGCACATAGCGCATTTCTGGGATAGCCAGCAACACGACAGTCAGCAGCAGAACGTTCAACACGAGGCTACACCACGCACCGCGGGTTCTCGAGCATTACGGATCGCGGTGACCCTTGCCTGTCTGGGGCTGGCTGGCTGTGCCGTCAAGCCTGAGCCGGTTACGATCGAACAGCAGGTTGCTCAGGCGCTGAGCGACAGAACGCAGATGTTCGCCAATCAGGAACCGGTGCGCGGCACGATCACGCTGGATGAAGCGATTGCCCGTGCGCTGAAATATAACCTGCAACAGCGGGTCGCGCTGATGGAACAGGCGATGGAAGATGACCTGTTGGGCGTACAGAATCTGGATATGCTATTACCTAAACTGACCGCGCGCGCCGGGCTGCAAACCCGCGACAACGTAGCCGGTTCCAGCAGCCAGTCGGTGACTACGGGACGACAATCGCTGGAAGCATCCACCAGTCAGGATCAGACCCAGCGCACCGCCGATCTGACGATGAGCTGGAACGTGCTGGATTTTGGTATCAGTTATTTCAACGCCAAAGTACAGGCGAACAAATCGCTGGCGGCGGAAGAACGCCGTCGTCGTGTCGTCGCGGATATTACCCGTCAGGTGCGGACGGCCTATTGGGAGGCCGCCACGGCGCAGCGTTTGCAGCCGGAAGTGACCACGGCGCTGACGCAGGCGCGTCAGGCGCTGGAATACGCGCGTCAGACCGAACAGCAGCGCCTGCTGGCACCGGTTGAGGCACTGCGTTTCCAGAAAAATATGCTGGAGATGGTGCGCCAGTTGGAAATCGTCGACAGCGATCTGGTGGTAGCAAAATCCCGTCTGGCCGCGTTGATGAATCTGCCGCCGTCGAGCAAATATGATGTTGTCGTGCCGAGCGAAAGCAGTCTGGTTGCGCCGAAGATGGCCTATTCGCTCGACGATCTGGAAAACTTCTCGATGGTTAAACGCCCGGAAGTGCGCGAAGAGAGCTATCTGGCACGCAATAGCGTACTGGAAACTCGTAAATCGCTGCTGCGTCTGCTGCCGGGCGTGTCGCTGTTTGCCGGTATCAACGGCGACAGCAACAGCTATCTGGTCAATCATCAGTGGGCAAACGCGGGCGTTCAGGTCAGCGGCAACCTGCTGAACGTGCTGTCGTGGTCGTCGGTTAAACGTGCCGGACAGGCGAATGAAGATCTGGCAGAAGTTCGTCGTCAGGCGCTACGCATGGCGGTGCTGACGCAGGTGAACGTTGCCTGGCAGGAATATCAGCAGAGTACGCGGATGTTCGGTCGCTACCAGGAACTGGCGCGGATTCAGCGCGGCATCCTCAATCAGACCACGCTCAGCGTACAGCATCGTGCCGAAACGCAGATGGAACAGGTGCGTGTCAGCACGGAAACCATTCTGACCACCCGCGCGCGTGACCGCAGTTTTGCCGATGTGCAGAACGCGCTGGGCGCGGTGTATCAGGCTGCCGGACTGGATGTACTGCCGGATAACGTGAGCGATGTCAGCCTGGCGGCGCTGAGCAGCTCGATTGCCCGCACCACGGGTAACCTTGAGAAAGGCGGCGTTGCGGTACCGCGTCTGTCCCTGTCAACACCGGCGACGTCGGCCACCACGACCGCTTCTGCCGTCACCTCTTCCGCAACAGGTTCAGCTGTCTCTAAGCCCATCACGCCTGTGGCTGTAACGCCACCGGCTAACGCGGGGAAACCCTACCGCGTCGTGAATACAGACATGTGGGATAACCTACAATCCCTACAGGCGGGAGGCTCGCGTTAATGGCTTTCGGCATGATGCGTCCGCTGTTGCTGGTGAGTGCGTTAAGTCTGCCCCTGTGGGGGCAGGCTGCGACGACGGGAGACATTCGCGTACAGCTTAGCGCGCAGCGCTATACCGTGTTATCCAGCGAAATTGCCGGAAAAGTGACGGATATTGCGGTGAAAGAGGGGGAACACTTCAAGCAGGGCGATACGCTGGTGACGTTTGACTGCACCGTGCTGCGTGAAAAGCTGAACTACTCAAACGCCGCAGAGAATGCCGCGCGTAAGAAGCTAGCGATTGCCGATCGACTGGATAAGCTCAATTCGATCAGCCTGTCGGATGTCGATCAGGCACGATCGTCGGTGTCGATGGCGCAGGCCGAAAGCGGCGTTAATCGCGCCATGCTGCAACGCTGTGTCATTAAAGCGCCGTTCTCCGGCCGCGTAACGGAAACCAAAGTGAAACGTTGGGAATCCGTGCCGGAAGGTAAAGAGCTGCTGGCGATTTATGATGACAGCGCGTTCGAGCTGGAAATGATTGTGCCGTCGCGCTGGCTGGTGTGGTTAAAGCAAGGCAGCGCTTTTCAGGTTACGCTGGATGAAACCGGACTGAGCTATCCGGCGGAAATCAGCCGGCTTTCTTCGGCGATCGATCCGGTTAGCCAATCGGTAAAAGTCTTTGGTCGCATTACCCAGTCTACTGCTGGATTACTGCCGGGCATGAGCGGTGTGGCGCAAATCGTGCCGCCTGATGCAGGCAGCGTGTCGCCATGACCGAACGGAACACGACAGCAGCACAAACTGAACAGGATACCCGGCTGGCGCTGCTGGCCGAGTTGTTGCAGCTGCAAAGCCGTGCCAGAGCGCGTGAAACGCTGGATGAACTGGCGTTTTTTATCGTCAACGAGACGCATAATTTAGTGAAGTATCGACAGGCGCTGCTGTGGGACGGCGATAAACGGCGCTTGCAGGCGGCCTCCGGGCTGGTCTCTCTCGATCACAACGCGCCGTTTTGTACCGAATTTAGCCGCCTGTGCCGCCAGTGGCAGGAAGAGGGGCGTCAAACGCAGGCGCTGCAATGCCGCGAGCTGCCTGCCGATGACCAGATTTTGTGGCAGGAACATCTGCCGGAATTTTTACTCTGGCTGCCGCTGCGTTTACCGCAGGGCGATACGCCGCTGGTGCTGGTGTTAGCACGGGATAGCGCGTGGCTGCCTGCCGAGATCGTGCTGCTGGAAAAACTGGCAGACGCCTACGCGCACGCCTGGTCGAGCCTGTGCAAAGTGCGCCGCCGCCCGTCGAAAACGCCGCCTGCCAGACGCCGTTTGATCGTTGCTGCGATCGTGGTGCTGGTGCTGATCTTATTGATTCCGGTTCGTCAGTCGGTGCTGGCGCCGGCGGAGATCGTCGCACATCGTCCGGTGATGGTGCGCGCCCCTGTGGCGGGCGTGGTGGATGACATACTGGTTCGCCCTAATCAGTCCGTCAGCGCTAATCAGTCGCTGGTGCGACTGGACGTGCGCGAACTGGAAAACCGGCTGGAATCGGCCCGACAGGCTTTTGCCACCGCCGATGCCCAGTATCGTCAGGCACAGCAGCAGGCGCTGTTCGATGCCAATAGCAAAGCCAGCCTGGCCGTGTTGCAAAGCCGCCGTGAGCAGGCGCAGAGTGACATGGATTTTCTGCAACGTCAGCAGGAACGCATGCAGCTCGTTTCCCCGCGCGACGGCGTGGCGATTTTTGATGATAGCAACGACTGGATTGGGCGCTCGGTGGCGGTGGGGGAACGTATTATGATGATCGCCGATCCGCACGATGTTGAGCTGGAGATTCAGTTGCCCGCGGCGGACGCGATCGCGTTGGAAAACGGCGCGGACGTGCGCCTGTTCCTCAATGTTGCGCCGAATTCGGCACAGGAAGCGCGACTTGAGCAGATCGGCTATCGCGCTGCGCCGACGCCGGATAATGTGATGGCCTATCGGCTTCGGGCGCGTTTTACGCAGGATGATCCGCAGCTGCGCGTGGGCCTGAAGGGGACCGCCAAGCTGTACGGGAAACGCACGGTGCTGTTCGTTTACCTGCTGCGTAAACCGTTGGCATCCCTGCGCGTCTGGCTGGGCGTCTGACGATGTCCGGAGGCGCGACGCCAGCCGCTGGGCTCAGCCCGCTACGCGATGAGCTGATCCTGCACGCCGGGCCGGCTAACCGCGACGGATCGCCCAGTTGGACGCTGGAAGATCCGCTGCGCGGTCTCTATTTTCGTATCGGCTGGGCAGAAATGGCGATGCTCTCGCGCTGGTCGATGGGGAACGCGGCGCAGATCGTGGCCGAGGTTAACCAGACTTCTGCACTGACGCTTGATGACAGTGATGTGCAGTATTTCAACCGCTTCCTACAGGCCAATAGCCTGACGCGTGTTTCCGGCGATGATGCGCTGGCACAATTTTCTCGTCAGGTGGAACAGTCGCGCGTTTCCATTTGGCGCAAGCTGTTGAAGAATTATCTGTTTTTTCGCATTCCCTTATGGCACCCCGATCGCTTTCTGGGCGCGACGCTGCCGTGGATCGAACCGTTTTTCAGCCGGACTTTCCTCAAACTGACGCTGCTGGTGGCCGTGCTGGGGCTCTTCCTCGCCGGACGCCAGTGGGAAACGTTCAAGCATACGTTTCTGCATTTCTTCACGCTGGAAGGCGCGGCGCTGGCGGGGCTAACGCTGTGCTTTACCAAAATTCTGCACGAGTTCGGCCACGCCTACACCTGCAAACGTTTTGGTGCGCGGGTTGCCACGATGGGCGTCGCGTTTCTGGTGATGATGCCAGTGCTGTACACCGATACGTCCGGCTCGTGGAAGCTCACACGCCGGCGGCAGCGGATGGCGATTGGCGCGGCAGGCATGATGACCGAGCTGGTGCTGGCGGCGTGGGCGACGCTGGCATGGAGCTTCTTGCCGGACGGCATGCTGCGCAGCGCCGCGTTTATGCTGGCGACGACAACCTGGATTATGACGCTGGCGATTAACCTCAGCCCGCTGATGCGCTTCGACGGCTATTTTCTGCTGTCCGATGGATTACAGATGCCGAACCTGCAAAACCGGGGCTTTGCTATCGGCCGTTGGCAGATGCGGGAATGGCTGTTTGGCTTAGGGGATGCCCCGCCGGAGCACTTTCCGCGCTGGCTGCAACGCACGCTGGTGGGTTATGCCTTTGCGGTGTGGATATACCGTTTCTTCCTGTTTACTGGTATCGCGATTCTGGTTTATCACATGGCGTTCAAGCTGCTGGGGATGCTGCTTTTCGCGATTGAAATCGGCTATTTCGTGGTGATGCCGGTAGTGAATGAAGTGCGCGAATGGAGTAAACGTCGTAAGGATTACCGTATGAACCGTAATATGACGACAACGCTGGCCGTGAGCGCTGTGATTCTGCTCTTACTGATGCTTCCCTGGCAGCGCGGCGTGTACGCACCGGCACTGCTGCGGGCGGAACAGCAAAGCAGCCTGTATATGCCCGTACCGGCGATGATTCAGCGCATTGAGGTGCAGGTCGGTCAGCCTGTGCGCGCCGGACAGACGCTGTTTACGCTGTCGTCTGACGCACTGGCGCATGAGCGGCAGCAGTTGGAGCGACAAATCGCCACGCTGAACTGGCAAAGTACCTTTCAGGTATTCAACAAGGAAGCGGCTGGCGATCACCAGCGGGTGAAGCAGGAGCACGACGCGGCGCTGCAAAAGTTACAGGTCTTGCAGCGTCAGTCTGAACAACTGACGGTACGTGCGCCGATAGACGGCGTGGTGGCTGACATGACAACGCCGCTGGAACCTGGCGAGTGGCTGGGGCAGGGCGAATGGCTGGCGGTCGTCACCAAGCCAACCGGCGGGCTGGTGGAAGCGTTCGTGTCGGAAAAAGACTGGCAGCGGCTCCGCACGGGCGCAAAGGGGACGTTTTATTTACAGGACGTGAGTCGCTCGTCGCTGCCGCTCACTATTGTGGAGATTGCCAGCACGGCAACCCGCGATCTGAATGCTGCGCCGGAACTGGCATCGATTTATGGCGGCGATATTGCCACGTTGAGCGACGCACAGCGCAAGTTGCATCCTGAACAGGCCGTTTATCGCGTGTTGCTCAGTCTGCCTGACGATTATCGTGCTCAGCCGCAGGTGCTGCGCGGCACGGTGGTGATGGACGGTGAGGCGCAAAGCCTGTTGGTCCGCGGCTGGAAAGTTGTGTCCGCCGTACTGATTCGCGAGCTGTCATTCTGATCAGTTTTAATTTCTGCGATGTCGATCCTGACTTTCTTCCTGTCATTGCCAGCTTCTTGTTTCTGCTGGCATTGACGTGAAGGAGGGCGCTTATCTCCTCGATTATGTTGTCCACACTACTGCTATATATTTCAAATAGCGGGAATTTTTTGATATCTCAGGCTACACCCAATGTTGGATATTAGGGGAAACACGGTGATGAGGTTCCCGCAGGGATACCTCGCACCGTGGTAGCCCCGTGTATCTCGATATTGAAGCGGCAGTAGCCTGAACGGATGCGATAAAAATTTCTGTCTAACCAATGGAACACAAGAGGGCTGACTGTGAAGCGATCTGTCTTGTTGTTGATAGGGGCCATGCTGGCTCCCTATAGCTATAGCGCGCAGGATAATGCGGTGTCGTTATCCGTTTCTGGTTTGCATACCGTTCTGGATAACGGCTTGCTGAAAGTCGCTTTCGGGGAGGATGGCAGCGCGGTGAGCATGGTGACGGGAGGCAAAAATATCGTCACCAACCTGTCCGGTGCAGCGCGCGACCCGAGTAAAACGCGCAGCGCTTATCTCGATTACTATGTTAACGATACTCATGTTAAGGGCGTCAAAGATTTTGTCCCTGATCGGATAGAGGTGCTGCGCAACGATCGAGATATAGCGCATGTCGCCTATATCGACGATCGGGACGGGCTGTTACGGCTAGAATATCACCTGATCATGCGTCGCGGCGTTAGCGGTCTTTACAGCTATGTGGTGGCCGAGAATAGCGGCAGTCAGGATGTTAAAGTCAGTGAATTGCGTAACGTATACCGCTTCGATCCTGCTCGGTTAGACCATCTCTACAACGGCGAACGTCAGGGTAAACCGCTGCTCTACAGCCAGCTTGAAGCCTCGCCGAAGGTACAAGATGAAACCTGGCGGTTGCCGGATGGCAGCATTTATTCCAAATATGATTTCGCCGGTTATATGCGTGGCGCGCCTTTCTGGGGCGTTTTCGGTAATGGCGTGGGGGCGTGGTTGATTCACGGTAATCGGGAGTATTTCTCCGGCGATGCGCTCAAGCAGGATCTGCTGGTGCATCAGGATGCCATTATTCTGAACTATATGACGGGGGCGCATCTCGGCACACCGGATATGGTGGCAGCACCGGGCTGGAAAAAATTCTACGGTCCGTGGCTGCTGTATATCAATCAGGGCGATACTGAACAGATGCTGGCAGATGCCCGACGTCAGGCGCTGACAGAAGCCGTCAGTTGGCCGTACACATGGGTGGACGATTCCCGGTATGCGCGCGATCGCACACAGGTTAGCGGACGCGTTGCCAGCCAGCAGTCGGTAACCGTCGTGCTTTCATCGTCATTGGATGAACCGTTTGATGTGCAAACTCTCGGCTATTCGTATCAGGCAACCACGGATACTCAGGGAAATTTCACATTTCCCCATGTTCGTCCGGGTAATTACCATCTGACGGTATACGCCAGCAGCGGTACGCAACCAGGGATATTGGCAGAGCAAACGCTGTCCATTTCCGGCGATGAGCAGGCGCTGCCTGTGATTGCTCTGCCCAAAGCCGAATCGGTTGTCTGGGCGATTGGACAGGCAAATCGGCAAGCGAGTGAATTCCGCTTTGGCGATGAGGCTCGTAACACCCGCTGGCAGCATGAGGTTCCGGCAAATCTGACGTTTGATATTGGCCACAGCGATTATCAACGCGACTGGTATTATGCGCAGACCAAACCGGGAAAATGGGATATCCGTTTTGCTCTGCGGCCTGAGAAGGACACCTATTTCCTGAATATCGCACTGGCGGCAGCGAGCAACAGCGGCATGAGTGAGCCGACCCTGCCACAGCTGGCGGTAGCGGTAAACGGTAGCACGCTGGAGACGCTGACTTACGAAAACGATAAAGCCATTTATCGCGGCGCGCTACAGAGCGGTCGCTACCACATTGCCCGTATCCCCGTGTCATCCCGTTTCCTGAAAAACGGCAACAACACAATCACACTGCAATTAAAAGGCGGCAGCGTGATGTACGACGTGGTGACCTTAAGCGAGGAGTAAAACCCGGTTGTGAAGTGTTGGCTAAATGGCACTGATAGATCTATAAGACAATGATGCATTATTTTTAAATTATTTTAAATAACAATGCGTTGGTGTTTTTATTCCTTCGCGTAAAAAATTGCGCTGAGGTGGGTGGGGCTGCCGGGTGAACGGCAGGACGCCGTGAAAGTCAGTGCCGCGCCGGGAGCGCGTCATTGACGGCCCGAACAGCAGTCACGCACGCCGAAGGCATCGCGTAGCGACGCGATTAACGCGAAAAGCCAGGGGACATGGGGCGGCGGCGACTGAGCCGCTCCATGTCGGGCGCGTGCTGCAATGGCTACAGAAAGTAGCATTGGTTAGTGCGCACGAAACCTTGCGTGCTACTAACAGAGATCTTTCCCCTGATTTATGGAGGATATTGAGCTTCATAAAAGAACTGACCCGCGAATGCGGGCCAGTGAGAGGGAGGATTAGTGGGAGCTGCCTTTTGATGCGCCGACGCCGGTTTGTGAACGGACAAACTGCGCATGGAAGCGAGCGCGTTCCTGCTGTCCGGCTTCGGAGCGATCGGTGATGGAGAAGAACCAGATACCGATAAACGCGACTAGCATGGAGAAGAGCGCTGGATAATCGTAAGGATAAATGGGGGTGGCGTGACCGAGGATTTTCACCCAGATAGTCGGCCCCAATATCATCAAAACGACAGCCGTCAACAGCCCTGCCCAGCCGCCAATCATCGCCCCGCGCGTGGTCAGTTTTGACCAGTACATCGAGATGATAATGATCGGGAAGTTACAGCTGGCAGCGATGGAGAAGGCCAGCCCGACCATGAAGGCGATATTCTGGTTCTCAAACAGGATACCGAGCGAAATCGCCACGACACCCAGCACCAGCACGGTGATTTTCGAGACTTTCAGCTCATCACGCTCCGTCGCTTTCCCTTTCTTGATCACGTTAGAGTAGAGATCGTGGGATACGGCTGAAGCGCCTGCCAGCGTCAGACCTGCAACGACGGCCAGGATGGTGGCAAAGGCCACGGCGGAGATAAAGCCGAGGAAGAAGTCTCCGCCGACCGCATCGGCCAGATGCACCGCCGCCATGTTATTCCCACCGATGAGTGCGCCTGTCGCATCCTTAAACGCAGGATTAGCGCTGACCAGCAGGATGGCACCGAAGCCGATGATGAAGGTCAGGAAGTAGAAATAGCCCATGAACCCTGTGGCGTAGAACACGCTCTTCCGTGCTTCTTTCGCGTCGCTGACGGTGAAGAAGCGCATCAGAATATGCGGTAGACCAGCGGTACCGAACATCAAGCCTAACCCGAGGGACAGCGCCGAGATGGGGTCAGAAACCAGTCCTCCGGGGCTCATGATCGCTGCCCCTTTTGGGTGAACCGCCATCGCCTGCTTGAACAGCGCGTCAAAGCTGAACCCCACGGATTTCATGACCATGACGGCCATGAAGGTGGCGCCGAATAGCAGCAGGACGGCTTTAATAATCTGTACCCATGTGGTGGCGAGCATGCCGCCAAACATCACGTACATCACCATCAGGATACCGACCAGCACCACGGCCACATGGTAGTTGAGGCCGAACAGCAGCTCGATGAGTTTCCCCGCGCCCACCATCTGTGCGATGAGGTACAGGGCCACAACCACCAGCGAGCCACAGGCGGAAAGGCTACGGATCGGGCGCTGTTGCAAACGGTAGGATGCGACGTCAGCAAAGGTATAACGCCCGAGGTTGCGCAGCCGCTCTGCGATTAGAAACAGAATAATGGGCCAGCCGACCAAAAAGCCGAGTGAGTAGATCAGGCCGTCGTAGCCGGAGGTATAGACCAGTGCAGAAATACCGAGGAAGGACGCGGCAGACATATAGTCGCCCGCAATCGCCAGCCCGTTTTGGAAACCGGTAATATTGCCGCCAGCCGTATAATAATCGCTTCGTGAACGGGTTTTCTTCGACGCCCAGTAGGTGATATACAGCGTACCGCCGACGAACAACAGAAACATCACGATGGCTTGAATATTCAACGGCTGGCGCTGAACATCCCCCGTGAGGGCATCCGCCGCCCACGCAAGCACCGGCAGCGTCAAAAGCCCGAACAGCATCATAAAGCGTATTTTCATTGCTTTACCTCATCCAGTAACTGTTTGGTCAGACGATCGAATTCACCGTTGGCGCGGTACACATAAATGCCTGTCAGAATGAAGGAGATCGCAATCAATCCCACTCCAATCGGAATGCCGCGGGTAATGCTGGAACCTGGGCTGATAGGCGTTCCCAGCCAGCCAGGCGCAAAGGCGATGAGCAGGATAAAACCCACATAAAGCACCAGCATGATCAGCGAGAGAAAAACAGCGAAACGCTGCCGTTTGTTGACCAGTTCTCTGAATAAGGGGTTACTTTCAATCCGTTGATAAATGGCATCATTCATCGTAAGTCTCCAGTAATCTGTAGGGTTGAGTATTGCCGCGACGTCGCCGCCTGATTTATCGCCAGCCACATCCCCGCAAGCCACGTCATGGCTTACGGGAATGAAGAGAGCGGTGGGTCAGAGGGTTATTGAGAGGCGGTACTCATGGCCTGCTTTTCTTCGAGCAGTTTTTCGACGACGCCAGGATCGGCCAGCGTTGAGGTATCCCCCAGATTGCTGGTATCACCGGCGGCGATTTTCCGCAAAATACGACGCATGATTTTGCCGGATCGCGTTTTCGGTAAAGAGTCAGTCCAGTGCAGGATATCTGGAGTCGCAATCGGGCCGATTTCTTTACGGACCCAGTTGCGAACTTCCGTATACAGCTCGCTGGACGGCTCTTCGCCGTGGTTCAGCGTGATGTAGGCGTAAATAGCCTGCCCTTTCATATGGTGCGGAATGCCGACCACGGCCGCTTCGGCAATTTTTGGATGGGCAACGAGTGCCGATTCGATTTCCGCCGTCCCCAGACGATGTCCGGAAACGTTCAGCACGTCGTCGACGCGACCCGTGATCCAGTAATAGCCATCTTCGTCACGACGCGCGCCGTCACCGCTGAAGTACATGCCTTTGAAGGTGGAAAAGTAGGTTTGTTCGAAGCGATCGTGATCGCCAAACAGGGTTCGTGCCTGACCTGGCCAGGAATCCACGATGACCAGATTGCCTTCCGCGGTGCCTTCCTGTGGGTTGCCGAGGTTGTCGACGAGCGCAGGCTGTACACCGAAGAATGGTCGCGTCGCGGAGCCGGCTTTCGCTTCAATCGCGCCGGGCAGAGGGGTGATCATGAAGCCGCCCGTCTCCGTTTGCCACCAGGTATCGACGATAGGGCACTTACCATTTCCGATTTTGTTGAAATACCACTCCCAGGCTTCTGGGTTGATCGGCTCACCGACGGAACCCATGATCCGAAGTGATTCACGCGATGTCCCTTCGATCGCTTTATCACCTTCAGCCATCAGCGCGCGGATGGCGGTGGGGGCGGTGTAGAGAATGTTGACCTGATGCTTATCGACCACTTGCGCCATACGTCTGGCATCCGGCCAGGTTGGTACACCTTCAAACATGAGCGTAATCGCCCCGCATGTCAGCGGCCCATACAGCAGGTAGCTGTGCCCCGTCACCCAGCCAACGTCTGCCGTACACCAGTAAATGTCGCCAGGATGGTAGTCGAAGACATACTTGAAGGTCAGTGCAGCATAAACCAGATAGCCACCCGTGGTGTGCAATACGCCCTTGGGTTTACCGGTTGAGCCCGACGTATAAAGGATAAAGAGCGGATCTTCCGCATTCATCTCTTCTGGCGGGCAGTGATCATCTGCTTTTTCAACCAGATCGTGCCACCACAGATCGCGACCCTCCTTCCATTCACCGGTTTTACCGGTACGATGGAAAACGATGACGCTGGAAATGGTGGTGACGTTTGGGTTCTTTAACGCTTCATCAATATTCTTCTTCAGCGGAATCACACGTCCGGCGCGTACGCCTTCATCGGCGGTAATAACCAGCTTGGCGCTGGAATCGATGATACGCCCGGAAATGGCTTCAGGAGAGAACCCTCCGAAGATCACCGAGTGAATGGCACCGATTCTGGCACAGGCCAACATCGCCACGGCCGCTTCCGGCACCATCGGCATATAAATGGCAACGACATCGCCTTTTTTGACGCCCTGTGACTTCAGCACATTGGCGAAGCGGCATACGGATTGATGCAGCTCGCGATAGGTGACTTTTTTGCTTTCTGTCGCGTCATCACCTTCCCAGATGATGGCGGTTTGATCGCCACGCTCGGCCAGATGGCGATCCAGACAGTTTGCTGCCACGTTTAGCGTACCGTCTTCAAACCAGCGAATACTGATATGGCCAGGGTCGAATGAGGTGTTCTTGATCGTTTTATAGGGTTTGATCCAATCGACGATCTTTCCCTGTTCACCCCAAAAGGCAGCGGGATCGTCAACGGACAGCCGATACATATCTTCGTATTGCTGGGCATTTATCAGTGCATTTTCCGCAATTGCGGCGGGAATGGTGTGTTTATTATGTTGTGTCATAGCGCTTCTCCTTAAACATGTTAATGCTATGTCAAATAATGGTTAATTGTAGTTAACCAGTTATCTTTGTTTCTTTTTTGCGCGATTGATCACGCAATACAGGAAAAGCAGTGAAGCGTTACTTAAAAGATAGTCTTTTGGTTCAGAAAACAGGCAGTTTTTTCGTGGTAGCCAAAACGCGAGAAGTGATGTATGTCACAATATGACAGTCAGCAGAATTATCTATGCTGTTATAATGTCATTAACGATCAATTCATTGTTTTCAATAGATTATATCTATTGTTATCAAGTTTTTGATCGCCCTTTACGATCAAAAGGCATAAAGATCCCGCTTATTCAGCCGATAGTAAAAACCCCGTTCAGAGTATATTTCTACGTGAGCCAGCTATTTAGCGCGTTCACCTGTGTTCAATCTGTTGAAATTTTGTTTCAGTTGTTAATTATATGTAGGCTATTAATGAAATAGATTTATCTGATTATCAACGGGCAGATAAGTGTGAATAATCTACACTCTAAGTGGGTTCCACAGCGCAGATGTGGGCCTTCTTAAAAAGGGTAAAGATGCCGTGTGCTAGCCGCTGACAAAAAGAAAAATGAAGTGTTATTTTTTGTGTCTTATTCAGAAATATCCGGTTTCCAAAAATAAATAACATAGATATACCCAACATCACTGACGCTGACTAAGGCGGCAGATGTTTGAGCCCCGGTAGCCTGAGAACGTGTAAACGGTTCCGGTTAGCGAAATTCACTATTTTCATTAGGTGACTTTCTGGGGTGGGGAAGAACACTATTAGTCCGGAAACCTTTTAAATTCCGGTAGGTTGATTGCTTATCAATGGTGCGCCGTGAGGTCATGGCGCGCTGTGAGATATCTTTTTACATAGCATGATGCAGAGGAAACAATGAGTCTGATATTTGGCCGGAATGAAATTTTAGGCATGCTTTCTCAACCAGTTCAGAACGATCGGCGTGCTGTGGCGGTGATTGACGAAAAGTGTAAGGTCGTTTGCGCGAATTCTGCCTTCAACGCCCATTTTGGATTGCGTGCTGAAATGAATACGCCCGTCTCAATTGATGATGTGCTGCCTATCAACGTGAAGTTCGCCTATCACGACTTTATAACGAATTCCAACGTGTTAAGTACGCGGGTGGTCTCGGATTTGTTGTCTGATGGCTTTACTAAAAAGCAGTTAAGTACGCTGTCTTTTTCTAAGCTGAACGTTGAAAACCGGGTGCTTTCTTTGCTGATCCTGAACCAGGATACGGTTGAGCCTTCGGCAAATCTGGCGTCATAAGCTTGCATAATCGTAGATTATCTGGCCGGAAGACTAGAGGCGTGTATTTTCCAGTGGAAAATAACGACCAAAGAAAAATTGTTGCTATTAATAACGTTGTTATTGCTAATTTAGCACCGCTTTTTCAACAGCAACCGATTGCGTAGGTTATTCTCTGATAACCACTTGCGGCCAGCAGGACGATAAAGTCGCGCCGATTTTTCGTGAATGAAGAATGAAAGCCGTTCTTTATTAACTGCGATAATGTTAAAAGTTAATAAAAAATAGAGGGTTAACTATTTTATTGCATATAATATGTCTCTTTAAAATAAACAGCGAAACGTTTCGATACAATCTTGCTCTCCTTCATGCCTATTCTCTTTTCCTTTTGCCTTCTCACAAATTATTCCCTTAAACATTAGGGTTTATTAAACCTCGATAAGAAGCTCTTAAAATTTTCTTTATTTTTAGCGTGTTGAATCTTAAAGGATGACAAATGAATAAGTAGACTCTCGTCTAATTACTGATGAGGTTAGGCCAATATAGCTTTTGTCGGCGTATAGCACTTTTTGATAAAACTGACGTCAGTTTTTTATTGGCAATGGCATTGGTTTACCAATATCGACAATGCGTTTTCCGCAGTAATTCTGATTCAAGACGCATTATTTCAATTATTTTTCGATTTTCAGTTCCCCTTTTTACTCCCCCAATTGGCATAGCTTCTGAAAACAGCGTTTCTTATGCGATAGGGGATAAATAATGGTTAAATTCCGTACCCACCTGTTAGCACGTGCTTTACGTGCTGGGGTACTTGGGGCATCGTTTGCCTCAGTGCTGCCAATGGCGGCGGTCTATGCTGCCTCTGCGGCGCCAGTCCAACAATACGCGGTGTCGTCCGGCCCGCTCAATCAGGTGCTCAATCAATTTGCCCAACAGGCTGGCGTATTACTTTCTTACGATCCGGCATTGGTCGCGGGTAAACGCGGTGCGGGGTTGCAAGGAAACTACAGCGTAGAGCAGGGTTTCCAGCAGATTCTCAGCAGCAGTGGCCTCAGTGCACAGTACAGTGCTGATGGCAGCGTGACGCTGGTACAGCGCACAGCGAGTGAGCCTGTAACTGCTAAAAACGATCGGATTGTTGTCACTGCTCCACCGAATACCGCGATGAAGCTGGATGTGCCGATTTCAGAAACGCCACGTGCGGTTGCGGTTGTCACAGAGAAACAGATCGAAGAGCGCGGCGCGCAAAAGATCGATCAGGCGCTGCGCTATAGCAGCGGTATTCTGGCTACGCCATACGGGCCGGACAACAAAGCTGAATGGGTGACCATCCGTGGATTTAGCGATCAATCCCGGTTCCAGAATGGTCTGGCGACGCTGAATGAAGATGGGTTCTATGGTCAGCAGATTGAGCCATTCGGCGTTGAGCGTATCGAAGTCCTGAAAGGCCCCGCTTCTGTCCTGTACGGGCAAAACCCGCCGGGAGGTCTGGTTAACGTCATTACCAAACGGCCTACGCGTTTGCCGCAGGGAAAAGTGGAGCTGGAATACGGCTCTAACGACTATCGCCATCTTGCCGTCGACAGTGCGGGTCCGTTAAACGATGACGGCTCGGTGCTGTATCGGGTTGTTGCGCTAGCGCGTGACACCTCGGGCGAGATGGATTTCTCGAAGAGCAAGCGCCTTTATTTAGCACCGAGCGTCACGTTCCTCGGAGAAGACACGGAGCTGACCGTATTAGCCAGCTACATGGATACGAAGTCTGACACAACCAACGGCTTTAAGTTGCCGTACGGTACGTTGCATAACACGCCGTTCGGTAAAGTTGGCTATAAAACGTCGCTGGGCGAACCGGGCATCAACCGCCATGATACCCGCCAGTTCACTCTGGGCTATGAGTTCACGCATCATCTGAACGACACCTGGACGTTCCACCAGAATGTGAATTACACCTATCTGAATTTGGATCTGCGTAATGCCTACGTGCTGGGGATGTATACCGATCCGGTAACGAATGTTGTCAGCGATCGATTAGCCAATCGTGGGTTGACCTACCGTGACGGTTTTGCGCAAAACTGGGCTACCGATAACCGTTTAGTGGGCGAATGGCAGTGGGAAGATATTGAAAACACGCTGCTGCTCGGGTTCGACTACCGCCGTGCCAATACGCAAAGCCGCGATGGGAACCTGTACTCCTTTGGTAGTCCTATCGACATCTTTAATCCGGTTTATGGCAACTATACGTCGCCAGACAGCCAACTGTTCGCTCACCGCTCTGGCCGCCATCAGACTGGTTACTATGTCCAGAATCAGATCAAGTATGACGAACGTCTGATTTTCTTGCTGGGTGGACGTTACGACGTGGCGAAGTCTCGTGACCGTAATTTTTCATCTGGCGCGGATACACGTACCGACGATACCAAATTTACCAAGACTGCTGGGGTAATGTATCTGTTTGATAACGGTATTTCCCCTTACGTCAGCTATTCGGAATCGTTCCTGCCGGTGTCAGGCCGCGATGGGTACGAACGCCCTTATGTGCCGGAAGAAGGCCAGCAGACGGAAATCGGCGTGAAATATACGCCGGAAGGCTTTAACGGGTATGCTTCTGCTGCCCTGTTTAATCTGGAACAGAAAAACGTTAAAACGACGGATCCTCAAAATCCGAGTCTGACTATTCAGGCGGGTGAAGCCCGTTCACGCGGTCTTGAACTGGAATTGAGCGGCGAGGTGTATACCGGTCTGACGCTGACGGCAAACTACACATACAACGAAGTGGAAACGACCAAATCAGGTACCGTCGGTGAAGTGGGGAAACGCCTACCGGGCCTGCCTGAACAGATCGTGTCTGGCTGGGCGACTTATGCCTTTAACGGCAAGCTGGAAGGATTAAGTATCGGCAGCGGTGTGCGCTATGTGGGCAGCTCTTACGGTGACATTGCTAATTCGTCGGACATGAAGGTTCCTGCTTATACGCTATGGGATGCGATGATCGCCTATGATTTCAGCAAGGACTGGCGGTTGCAGGTTAATGCAACCAACCTGACAAACCGTGAGTATGTCAGTGCGTGTAACTACTGGTGCTACTACGGTGAAGGCCGTAACGTTAGCGCGAACGTCAGCTATCGTTGGTAATCACCCGTCTCAAACATCACTAAAAGAAGCCCTAGGGCTTCTTTTTTTGTATTAATGCCTGCAATGTCCTTATTTTTACCGTTCTCGGCACGATAGACGTGAATAGTCATTGACTTTGCTTTTAATGATAATGAAAATCATTTCATTGCTGTCACATTGAGCGAATACCGTGAAGAGTCCCGCTGCTGTCTGCCCCAATCAGCCTGAAGCCTTAAACGTTCAGCAGATTTATCATGATCATCATGCCTGGTTACAGGCGTGGCTGCGTCGGCGTTTGGGATGTTCACAGCAGGCTGCGGATCTGGCGCAGGATACATTTCTACGTTTGATTTGCCAGCATCAGACCGATCGCATCCGTGAACCTCGCGCCTGGCTGACGACCGTGGCTCACGGATTGATGGTGAATCACTGGCGGCGTAAAGATATCGAGAATGCCTATCTTCAGGTGCTGGCAGAGCAGGAGTTTCATTTTTCCTCCTCGCTGGAGCAGCAGGCGATGGTGGTTGATGCGCTGTTGGCCATCGATCAGATGCTGGCGACGCTGCCTGGCAAAGTGCGTCAGGCATTCTTGCTGGTGCATCTTGACGGTTTGACCTATCGACAGGTCGCTGAACAATTAGCCGTTTCCGAGCGGATGGTAAAAAAATATATGGCACAGGCGATGCTGAATTGTCTATTGTGTCAGGACTTATGATTTCCTCTATCACGTCTTCTATTCCCAAAGATGTTCTTTATGCTGCCGCAGAGTGGTATGCCACGCTGTATGACGAAGACTGCGCTGAGCACGATCGTCAGGCATGGCAGCGCTGGTTACATCAGAATGAAACCCATCGGCTTGCCTGGCAGCAGGTTGAACAGATTCATGCCCGTTTTCATGCGGTAGACAGCCAGTTAGCCTCTTCGGTGCTGAGTAAGCGGGGTGAGGAACGCCGGCGTATGCTGAAATTGCTGGCGATTGTCAGTCTTACCGGAGGTGCGGGTTTTAGTCTGCCGTGGGAAAGCTATGCTGCCGATTACCGTACGGGCACGGGAGAAACACGTGAGCTCAGCATCGAAACGGGGATGACCCTCTGGCTCAATACCGACTCGGCATTGAATCAGCAGGGCAACCCCGCGTTGTCTCAGCCGCTGACGTTTCAATTGATCAAAGGTGAATTGATGCTGGACAACCAAACGGCGCATGCCGCCCGGTTGACCACGCCCCATGGCGATCTCGCCGCTTCTGCGCATTCCTGCCAATTAGCGCTGCGCTATACGTCCGCCCACAGCGTGCTCTCCGTTTTTAGCGGTGAGGTTTTGCTACAAACGGCGGTCCCCGCCGCACGGCGGGTAACGGCCGGGCAACAGGTTATCTTTACCCGCGACAAGAGCAGTGAACCAGCACCCGTTGAGAATTTCCGTCAGAGCTGGCGTAAAGGACAACTGGTCGCGGATAACATGCCGTTAGGGCAGCTCATTAATGAAGTTTCCCGCTATCACAATGGTTATTTTCATGTTGATTCCGCGGTGACGACGCTACGGATTTCGGGCGTTTTCCCGCTGCATGAAACCGATCGTCTGCTCAATGCTGTTGCGCGAACGCTGCCGGTGAAGGTAACCCGGCGTTTTTCCTGGTGGGTGGATATCCGGCCGAGTTAAAACACTGCTGGTATTTCGCCGGTAAAACACCAAAAATATTCTACGTTTGTTATCTGGTTGGTTATCACGTCGCAGACGAAACGCAAATCTGGCGCATATATATCAATCTGTTGATACCGAAAAAGGCGTAGCATACTCCACAACGAGTATTCTCGGCGTCGCCTCTTCATACGGGAAGTTATCATGCAGTTACTGAACCTGAAACAAGCTCGCCTGTTGAGCTTTTTCTTTATTATGGGTGGCCTGCTTATATTGCTGCCTTTACGCCTGCTGGCCTGCTTTATTGCCGGTTTTTTGGTGTATGAAATCGTGAATTTACTGACGCCCTATTTTCAACGGGTTATCAGCGGTAAGCGCGCCCGCTGGATTGTGGTCGCGGTAATCAGCACATTGGTGGTCAGCCTGTTGAGTTTACTGTTTGGTAGTCTGGTCGGGCTGTTGATGCAGGAAATGAAGGATACGGCAGCATTCAACGTGCGTATTGGCTACATCCTCAATGATATCCAGCAGCAGGTCGCCCACTATTTACCAGGGTATCTGCCAGTGAGTATTGAAGAGCTTCAGCGTGAGCTGCTGCAATGGGTTCAGGCGCATATTGTGATGTTGCAGAACATGGGGAAAAGTTTCCTGCATGGATTTGTGACGATGCTAATCGGTATGGTGCTGGGAGCGATTGTGTCTCTTTATAACGTCGATCAGGACACCGAGAAGCCATTACTCAAAGCGGAACTGCTGCGTCGGGTGACATTGTTATCGGCATCGTTTCGCAACATTGTTTTCGCTCAGGTGAAAATCTCTGCGGTTAACACGGTGCTGTCTGCCATTTTTATTCTGGGCGCTCTGCCGCTGTGTGGTATCCATCTGCCGTTTGCCAAAACGCTGGTGGTGCTCACCTTCATTTTCGGCCTGCTGCCAGTGATCGGTAACCTGATTTCCAACTCGATCGTTTTTCTGTCGGGCTTATCGCTTTCGCTGCCGATCGCACTGGTTGCGCTGGTGTATTTGATGTTGATTCATAAGCTTGAATACTTCCTGAATGCACAAATCGTTGGGACGAGGATCAAAGCGCACGCGTGGGAAATCCTGCTGGCGATGCTGGTGTTTGAAGCGGCCTTTGGGTTGGCCGGTGTGATTGCGGCACCGATATACTACGCTTACCTGAAAAGTGAATTGAAAGAAGCCTCGTTGATTTAATGCTGCATGTTGGCAGGTGATTGATGTGTTCGCCTGCCATAGTTTATCCGCTCAGTTAATCAAAGTACGAAAGCCTAAATAAATCAGCCCAATACGAGATTGGGCTGATTGTTTTTAGTTGACGACAGTTTTTAGTTGATGACGGCTTTTAATTGATGCTTGTCTTCAATAAACGTCGGTATAAACGATCGTCTTCGATTAATGCTGCGCAGTCGCAACCTGCGGCTTCGTCTCTTCAGACTGAACGCCTAACGGGTTGTTGCCCCAGCATTTTTCATATTCCCAGCCCGTCAACTCTTCCGCGACAGCGCGTGCGTGAGGTGGTACATCGGCAATCGCGCCGCCCGCTTTGATACGTGCAATTTCTTCCAGCAGGATGGCGTGGTTCTTACGATCCAACTTCATCTGCGTCGTGTAGTAAATGGCAACCAGCGCCAGGCCGATAACGCCCAGTGAGAACACGCCAACAATCGCCTGGACGGCAGATTCAGGCTGTGCTGACTGCCCGGAGACGAAACCGAATTGGCTCAGCGTCCAGCCCATTGCGAAGACAATCACAGAGCGCACCATTTTGCCGGCAAACGTCATGGCACCCGCGTAGATACCTTCGCGGCGGCGGCCAGTCAGGACTTCATCTACGTCAGCCAGGAAGGTATAAACCGTCCAGGGAATATAGTAGATGCCGCCCGTGCTCAGGCCAAATACGGCGGTAATGGCAAATAGAACAAAGATGGTCATGTCTTCTGACCAGTTAGCGAAATAGAGTGCGGCATAGGCTATGACGCTGACAATCACCACCATTAACGCCAGACGGAATGGCCGCGCAAAGCCCATTTTGACGCAGATACCGATGAAGGCCGCGGTAGAAATAAGCTGCATGACCGAACTGAAGCTATTGAGGTGTGACACTAATGCCGTGTTCTGCTTCAGACCAAAGACGATGAAGTAGGTAAACGCGGAAGCGAACAGCCATTCAGCGCCAAAGCCAAACAGGTACATTCCCAGATGTTTGCGGAAAATACGCAGGCGGAAGGTGGACACCATATCCACGCTCAGCTTTTTCATCGCCTGCCACAGGCTAGAGGTGCTTTCACGGACGATCTCGTTAACCGGGCGCTCCCAGGACGTCATATACAGCGCGATCATCGCCGCGCACATAATGGCGCCGTAAACCAGACCGGTGTAGAAGAATGGCGTCGCGGAATCTTTACCGTAGACGGCAATAAATTGTCCAGGAATGAATGCCGCCAGGAAGTTGGCGATTTTGCCGAAAATGGCTTTAGAACCCGTCAGCTTAGAACGCAGTTTGAAATCGGAAGTCATTTCGGTAGCCAGCGTTTCATACGGCACCATGATCGAGGTGTAAATCAGCTCGAACAGCACGTATGTCGCCAGGTAATACCAGAAACCAAAGCCATCAACCCACAGCATCGGGTAAACCAGAACCAGCGGGACACCCAGCAAAATAAAGAAGCGGCGGCGGCCAAATCGGCGGCCAATGCGGGTGTTGTAGAAGTTATCACTGATGTACCCCATGATGGGGTTACTGATAGCATCGATGATGCTGGCAACGGAGAAAATGGCAGCGGCCTGAACCAATGTTAACCCACAAAATGTGGTGTAAAAGTACATCAGCCATGCGCCGCTGATAGCAAGCGCGCCACTGCCGAGCAGGTTCGCGCTGCCGTAGCAGAACGTATGTTTAAAAGAGATTGGTTTATTCATGATCAGCCTAATTACAAATATGAAACAATATTTCAGTTCGATTGAACTATCATTTCTTTATAATTTGCTCTATTGAAAAGAAAGTAAACTGACGATCACGCTTTCACGCGCTTTTAATGACGATCTGTCAGACAGATCATGAAATAAGATATTTTAATTTGCTTTTTATGATTTTTTGATCCTGCATTTATGTGCTTAAGTTACAAAATATGTAGATTTCTTACAGCAGAGCGGTACACGTACAGATTGGCGGCGAGTCGACATTGCGCGCTGCTCCACAAATCGATAGCGTGATATGAAATAACGCATTGACCTCAGAGCGGAAATGTCGTCATCATCCCGCCCAGTTTACTCGATCGTATCCCCTTATCAGGAGCCGTAACGTGAGTCATTTGATGATCTACGCCGTTATCTATGTGGTTTTTATTGCCGTGGTTGGGTTGTTTGCTTTTCAGGCCTGGTTACCTTCTTCCGCTCCGCGTGGGCTGAGAGATCGTGCGGGGATTCTGGTTGGGGTATTACGTTGCGTCACCCTTTTTCTTGTCGTTTCCGCAATGCAAATTTTGTTTCCCAATTCGCTGCTGGATAAGCTCGTTTGGCTGGTTGCCGCCGCGATGTTGCTGATCGCCGTTATTGGTGGGGGAATGAGTTGGTCATCGCTGCCGTGGCTGGATGAAACAAAAGGGAAAAGCCGCACTTTGGCTCTGGGTGTCCAAAGTGCGCTGTATCTTGGTCTGCTTGGGTTTATCGTTATTTAAAGTCTTGTACCAGTGCGGCCACGGTGTTCTTTGCGCCGTGATCGCGCAGCTTCAGATAAGCCTGTGCGATAGCGTTAAAGACATCGTGATTGGCTGGCAGATCCCCGCCGAAAATAGAACGAATATTGAGAAACGCGCTGACCCGTTCGGCGCTGTCTGATGTTTCCTCAACGACGTGTCTGAGCTTGTCAGCCAGTGGATCGCGGATTTCAATCGGGTTGCCTGCGTCATCCTTTCCGCTGACATAACGCATCCAGCCAGCAATTCCCAATGCCAGACAGCGATAGTCTCCTCCATTGCTCACATGCCACCGCAGTGATTCCAGCATGCGCTGAGGTAACTTCTGGGAACCGTCCATGGCAATCTGCCAGGTCCGATGCTTGAGCGCCGGGTTGGAAAAACGGGTCAGTAGCTGGACGGCATAATCTTTCAGATCGATATCCACTACGCTAAGCGTCGGTGCCTGTTCCAGCAGCATGAGATGAGACACGGCCCGGCGATAGTTCTCGTCATTCATACAGTCGCTGACGTGATCGTAGCCAGCGAGATAGCCCAGATAGGCCAAAAATGAATGGCTGCCGTTCAGCATGCGCAGTTTCATTTCTTCAAACGGCAGTACGTCATGTACCAGCTGTACGCCTGCCTTTTCCCATTCGGGGCGCCCGGCAGTGAAATGATCTTCGATCACCCATTGAATAAAGGGCTCACAGGCTATCGCACAGGGATCGACGACGCCAAGGTGATCGGCAATTTCCTGCAACGTTTCCGGCGTTGCCGCAGGGACAATGCGATCCACCATCGTATTCGGGAAAGAAACCTTAGCGTCGATCCAATCGGTCAGGCTTCGATCGTTGATCCCCGCAGATTCCAGCACGGCGGCTTTGGCCGTTTTGCCATTTTCCGGCACGTTATCGCAGGAGAGTACGGTGAACGGCGCGATCCCACGTTCGTGACGCAGGCGCAGCGCTTCTGCCAGCAAACCCGGCACCGATGCGGGGTGACGAGGATCGATGAGATCCTGTTGAATCAGCTTATTGGTACGATCCAGCTTGCCGCTCGTACCGTCCATGCAATAGCCTTTTTCGGTAATCGTCAGGGAAACGATGGCGGTTTCTGGCGCGGCGAGTTTCTCAATAATCGTGTTAATGCCTTCTATTTTGGCATGTAGCGATTCACACACGGCACCAACGACAATCGGCTGATTGCTCGTCGCGGCTTTTTCCAGCACGGTAAACAGATGATCCTGCTGGCGCAGCGCATTGATCATCGTATCGTCGCTGAATAGCACGACTTCACAAATTCCCCAGTCTCCTCCCACCATATTCAGTACGCGATCGGTGAGCAGTGCCTGATGAGCACGATGAAAAGCGCCAAATCCGATATGGACGATACGCGGCTTCAGCGCCTTACGATCGTAGTGAGGAAATTGGACGATGTCAGGCAATTCGCAGGTAGCGATATTTTTTATTTTATCAGTCATTTATTGCGCTTTCGGGTGGGGGGATCCATGACGTTAAAAGTAGCTGTGATTTGCAGGCGGTGCAATACAAGACGCGCAGATAGGTTACGGTGCGCACGTTTTTTTCTCCGCGCAAATTCTATCGCTTTTTCAGATTCGCTTCTTCGGCAGCGTGCCGTTTTGTGAGGGGGCTTCAGCGTAATGATGTAACGCTGAAATTTAGTCTTGTTTTTACTAACTTATCTCCATTTCTTCTACATCATCAAGTGCTTTTCCCGAGCGCAGTCTGCTATTTTGTGTCGATATTTTCCTCACTCCAACGAATAACAAAAAGGCCCGTAAGATGAAACTTGAATCCCTCGCGCTACATCATGGTTATGAATCTGAAGCGACAACGAAGTCCGCAGCCGTGCCGATTTACCAGACGACGTCTTACACATTTGACGACACGCAACACGGTGCCGATCTGTTTGATCTGAAAGTGGCAGGCAATATCTATAGCCGTATCATGAACCCGACGAATGCGGTGTTGGAGCAGCGGCTGGCGGCCATTGAGGGCGGCATTGGCGCGCTGGTGCTTTCATCCGGCATGGCAGCGATTACCTATTCGCTCCAGGCGCTCACGCAGGTTGGGGACAATATCGTCAGCACCAGCCAGCTGTACGGCGGTACCTATAACCTGTTTGCTCATACGTTGCCGCGTCAGGGCGTTGAAGTGCGGATGGCTTCTTTCGATGATTTTACGACGCTGGAGTCGCTGATTGACGAGCGCACCCGTGCCGTTTTTTGTGAATCTATCGGGAATCCGGCGGGAAATATCGTGGACATTGCCAAAATTGCGGAGATCGCCCATCGCCACGGCGTCCCAGTAATTGTTGATAATACCGTGGCGACGCCCGTGCTATGCCGACCTTTTGAGCACGGTGCAGATGTTGTCGTCCATTCGCTGACCAAGTATATCGGCGGTCACGGCACCACGATTGGCGGTGTGATTATCGATTCCGGCAAGTTTGACTGGGTCGCGAACAAAGCGCGTTTCCCGTTACTGAACGAGCCCGATCCCTCTTATCACGGCGTGGTGTATACCGACGCTTTCGGTCCGGCGGCCTATATTGGACGCTGCCGAGTAGTGCCGCTGCGTAATACTGGCGCGGCGCTTTCTCCGCACAGCACGTTCTTGCTGTTACAGGGGCTGGAAACCCTCAGCCTGCGTATCGAACGCCATTGCAGCAATGCGGAAGCGTTGGCTGGCTACCTAAATCAGCACCCGCTGGTGACCTGGGTGAACTATGGTGCGTTGCCAGATAGCCCCTATAAAGCAAACTGCGACAAAATTACCTCGGGCAAAGCCTCTGGGATTATCAGTTTTGGCATTAAAGGTGGGAAAGCGGCAGGCGGCCACTTTATTGATGCGCTGAAGATGATCTTACGGCTGGTTAATATTGGCGATGCCAAATCGCTTGCGTGCCATCCGGCAAGTACCACGCACCGCCAGTTGAATGCGGAAGAGCTAGCGAAAGCAGGCGTGAGTGAGGATTTGGTCCGAATTTCGGTCGGCATTGAGCACATTGACGACATCATCGCTGATGTGGCGCAGGCGCTGGAAGCTTCACAGAAACAGTAAACGGTAGGGGAATGAAAGAAACGCGTTGGAAACCTGAATGAGTTTCCAACGCGTCATTGCGATTACGAACGGCTAGCGTCGGTCGCTGCAGCAGTCGGCTGTGACTCCGCCGGTGCGGCATTTTGCTCCGTATTAAGGCTATCTTGCGGCTGTGCTTCTGGTGCAACAGGTGCCGCAGCAGATTCAACCGGAATGGCCGGGGTAGCTTGTTCGATCAGACCATTGATTTTGGTCGGCATACCAGAACGTCTCTGGATTGCCTGATCGACTTCGCTGGTGTTCACGCTGGCATCAGCCAGAACTTTGCTCACTTTTGGCGTCATGCTGATCGGTGCAGGAGAATCAGAATGGAATTCTTCTACCGTGCGAGACAGCGGATTGTGAACTTCAACATAGCGTGAACCATCTGGCTCAACGGTGGCTTTCACTGGCTCATTGATGAACTGAACGCGAGTACCGACCGGAACGTTGTTGAACAGATACTTGATATCATCGGCACGCAGACGAACGCAGCCGTGGCTTACGCGCAGGCCAATACCGAAGTTGGCGTTGGTGCCGTGGATCGCGTACAGGTTGCCGATGTACAGCGCGTACAGACCCATCGGGTTATCCGGGCCTGCTGGGAAAACTTTTTGCAGTGTCTCGCCGCGTGCTGCGTATTCTGCATGCATCTTCGCGGTTGGCGTCCAGGTTGGGCCCGCTTTCTTACGTTGAACGGAAGTCGTCCAATTGATCGGCGTATCTTTACCTAACTCACCAATCCCGATTGGCAGCACGACCACGGTTTTGGAGCCTTTCGGGTAGTAGTACAGACGCATTTCTGCGCTGTTGATGACAATGCCTTCACGCGGTGCATCCGGCAGAATCAACTGATGAGGAATCACCATTTTGCTGCCGGGAACAGGCAGGTAAACGTCCGCATCTGGATTGGCTTCCATCATGTTGCTCAGGCCCATTTGGAACTGTGCTGCAAAATGCTCCAACGGCTGCGTGCTATCTTCCGGTACGGTGATTTCGATATTCTCGCCTATCAGTCGGCTATTCGCCGCAGGCAGAGGATAAACAACGGCAAAAGCGGCCTGGCTGAATGCGGCGGCTGCAAGAACTAAAGTAAAGATCGCGCGAATACTCATTTTCGTTTCTTTATTTGAGTGGTAAATGCACCCCCCGAATCAGGAGGCTGGTCTGCTAAGGTCGCGTTGGCGACCGGATGCGCATTATATGTGCAGAATGGCCTCCGAGGGAAACAACATGTGTAACTAATCACACTTTTTGGCGCACGAATGAGAAAGAAAGCTGCTTAGAGTGAAACACCACTCAATTTTCCCCGTCTAACGTGGGTTTTTGAAAGCGACGATTCGCGAGTACTGGAAGAATCTGACGAGCATAGGCCAGTCGTTCTGGGTCAATGTCGGCATAGATGAGAGCCGGTGTTTCCGGTGCCTGAACCACGACAACGCCTAAAGGATCGACCACCATGCTGTTGCCGATATTCTTGACGCCGCATTCGCCAACAGCGACGAGATAAGTGGTGTTTTCCAGTGCTCTGGCCCGCACCAACAGTTCCCAGTGCGCCTCTTTCAGCGGCCCCTTAATCCAGGCGGAAGGGAGAACGAGGACATCTGCGCCGTCCAGCACCAGACGGCGGGCAAGTTCAGGGAAGCGAATGTCATAGCAGGTCATCAGCCCGACGTTTAACCCGGCGATGGTCAACAGCGGTGGAACCTCTTCGCCTGCCAGTACGTTTTCCGATTCCTGTACGGAAAACGCATCGTACAGATGCAATTTTCGGTATTGCGCGACGATCTCACCGTTGCGCAGTGCCAGCAGGGTATTCCAGACTTTCCCTTCGCCATTCGGGATATGTACACACAGCATGGTCGTCAGGTTGTTGCCTTTGCTGGCTTCCAGCAGATGCGAAATAAACGGGCCATCAAGCGGCTGAGCGGCGGTGAACACCATGTTGGGATTGGTGATATCACGGGCCAGCACGCCTTCAGGCAGCACCAGCAGATCGGCACCATTTTTCTGTGCTGCTGACATTAATTCAGCGATGGTCGTGGCGTTTTGTTGCCACTCGCGGTCAACGGCAAACTGCCCCAATGCGACTTTCATGCTTGCTCCTTGGTTGCCCGATTAATCGCGCTTGGCTGGCATCATGCGCAGCAGCGTGTTGTCTTTCATGACATAGTGGTGGAACAGTGCGGCGGCGGTATGCGCGGCAATGAGCCAGTAGCCTAACGGCGCCAGCGTTTCATGCCAGCCAATCAGCGTTTCAGCAAGGTCGAAATTCGGCGTCGCGGCTGTTGGCATGCCGATACCAAAAAGCATCCAGTCCCGACCGCTGTAATAGCGCGAGGCAACGCCCAGCACCGGCAGCGTGATAAACAGCAGGTAAATAACCGCGTGGGTGAGCGAACCCAGCGCACTTTGCCAGCGAGGAGGCTGTGGCGTAATGGCGGGCGAGGTATGCCGATGGCGTAAGAACAGACGAGCCAGCATGAGAACCAGTATGGCTACGCCGCAGCTAAAGTGCGTCACCATCATCACGGTGCGCAGCAGCGAACCGCGTTCAGCAAATCCGCGTAGCTCGATGGTGGCATAGGTCACAACGAGCAATAGAAAAACCAGCCAGTGCAATGCAATCTGCGATGGTGCGAACTTTCCTTTCATGTTTCTTCCTCTGCGACGTTGAGAGCGGTTTGACACGGTAACGAGCGAATAATCTCATAAAGTATAAGGTAACTTGCGTCTTGTCAGCCCCTCTTTACCGTGTCTGACAAACCAGACTATCGGCGCTGGGTTCTTCGGTATTCAACCTTGTTTAGACTGGGGAAAACGCAACGGCCCGTAAGGGGGGCGGCCAGGGATGGCACGCCATAAAAAGTTTCCGGGAGAAATTTTTAACGTTGCATCAGCAACGGCCCGTAAGGGTGGCGGCCAGGGATGGCACGCCATAAAAAACCGGCCGAAGCCGGTTTGGAAGATGAAGGATTATTCCTGCGGGTTTTTCTCTGCCTTGCCGGCCATCATGGTCAGGAAGTCAAAGCGGCGACGCAGATCCAGCTCCGCTTCTTCATAGAGCTGCGCGGTTTCTTCCGGCATCATGCTATTCAGGCGGCGGAAGCGTTGCTCTTTCAGCAGCGTTTCACTCAGGCTGCTTGATGGCGGACGAGAATCGGTGACCAGCGCGGCTTTCCCTTCTTCGGCACGACGTGGGTCGAAGCGGTAGAGCGGCCAGAAGCCCGTTGCCGTCAATTGGCGCATCTGGTCGTGGCTGAATGCCAGATCGTAACCGTGCTCTTCACACGGGCTGTACGCGATAATCAGCGATGGACCCGGCCAGGCTTCGGCTTCCTGAATCGCTTTCACCGTCTGGTTCAGCTGCGCGCCCAGTGAGATTTGCGCGACATACACATGACCGTACATCATGACGTTAATGCCGAGATCTTTACGTGCTTTGCGTTTGCCTTTCTCGCCAAACTTGGTCACTGCGCCCAGCGGCGTCGCTTTGGACTGCTGTCCGCCAGTATTGGAGTAACACTGGGTATCCAGAACCAGCACGTTGACGTTTTCACTCAGGCTCATGACGTGATCCAACCCGCCATAGCCGATATCGTACGCCCAGCCGTCACCGCCGATAAGCCAGATAGATTTATCGACAAAGTGGTCAGCTTCGCTCGCCAGCACCTTGGCGTCGTTATCATTGATCGTTGCCAGCAACCCACGTAGCTGTTCAATCTGCTGACGGCGCAGGTCGGGCACAATGGACTCTTCCTGCAACGCGCTAACCAGATCCGGCGGCAGCTGCGGTGCCAGCTTGTTGAGCAGACGCACGGCACGCTGACGGTGCTGATCGACGCTCAGACGGAAGCCCAAACCGAATTCGGCGTTATCCTCGAACAGCGAGTTAGCCCAGGCCGGGCCGCGACCGTTGGCATCGGTGGTCCACGGGGTGGTGGGCAGGTTACCGCCATAAATAGATGAACAGCCCGTCGCATTCGCGACCAGCAGACGATCGCCATAAAGCTGGGTCAGCAGCTTGATGTACGGCGTTTCGCCACAGCCGGAGCAGGCGCCGGAGTACTCGAACAGCGGTGAAATCAGCTGAGAAGTACGGATATCGATACGTTCCAGCGTGGATTTGTCGATTTCCGGCAATTGCAGGAAGAAATCGAAGTTCTCTTTCTCCGCCGCCAGATTATCCAGCCGGGATTCCATATTGATGGCTTTGATTTCTGGGTTCTGACGGTCTTTGGCCGGGCAGACTTCTACGCACAGGTTACAGCCGGTGCAGTCTTCTGGAGCAACCTGTAACACATATTTTTGGCCGCGCATGTCGCGTGCTTTCACATCCAGCGATTGCAGTGAAGCAGGCGCATTTTCCATCGCGTCGGGCTGAACGACTTTGGCGCGGATCGCCGAGTGCGGGCAGGCGGCGACGCAGTGGTTACACTGAGTACAAAGCTGTGGTTGCCACAGCGGAATCTCTTCCGCGATATTGCGCTTTTCCCACTTGGTGGTGCCGGTCGGCCAGGTGCCATCGGGCGGCAGGGCGGAAACGGGTAGCGTATCGCCCAGTCCTGCCAGCATGGCGGCCGTGACAGTTTTGACGAAATCGGGCGCGGCGTCGGAAACCACCGGTGGGCGCTGCGGGCTGTCTGGGTTGACGGCTTCCAGCGGCACTTCTGCCAGCGCTTCCAATGTGGCGCTCAGCGCCTGCCAGTTACGCTCAACCAGCTCCTGACCTTTACTGCCGTAGCTTTTGGCGATGGCGGTACGCAGTTTTTCCACCGCCACATCGGCTGGCAGAATCTGTGACAGATGGAAGAATGCCATCTGCATGACGGTGTTGATGCGGGCGCCCAGATGGCATTCGCGGGCAATCTTGGCGGCATTGATGCAGTACACGCGGGCATTACGTTGATTCAGCCCTGCCTGTACTTCCTGTGGCAAGCGGTGCCACAGATCGTCGTTGCTATACGGTGAGTTGATCAGGAAAACGCCGCCGGGCTTCAGGCGTTCGACCATGCTGTACTTGTCGATAAACTGCCACTGATGGCAGGCGACGAAATCCGCCTGATCGATCAGGTAGGCTGAGTTGATCGGGTGCGGGCCCACGCGCATATGGGAAACGGTCAGGCTACCGGCTTTCTTCGAATCATAGACAAAGTAGCCCTGCACAAACATCGGCGTCGTTTCGCCGACGATTTTGATCGCATTCTTGGTCGCGGAAACGGTGCCGTCACTGCCCAGGCCGTAGAACAGGGCTTCAAGCGATGCGTTGCTTGGGAAATGCTGTTCCGGCAGTGGCAGAGACAGATGGGTGACATCGTCATAAATCCCGACAGTAAAGCGCGGGCGTGGGTTAGCAAGTGCTAACTCATTAAAGATCGCCTCTACACACTGTGGGGTAAATTCTTTGGAAGACAGCCCATAACGCCCACCGATCACGCGTGGCATAAGTGAACGCTCACCTGCGGAGAACGCCTCAGCCAGCGCGGTCATCACATCGAGATACAGCGGTTCCGCCAGCGCACCTGGCTCTTTCGTGCGGTCCAGAACAGCGATGCTCTTCGCCGTTTGCGGAATGACGGCCAGCAGATGCTTGGCGGAGAACGGGCGGTACAGGCGGATTTTCACTACGCCGACTTTCTCACCGCGCATCAACAGCGTATCGATCACTTCTTCGCTGGTGCCGACGCCGGACCCCATCAGGACGACAATTTTAGTCGCCTCTGGGTGGCCGTAGTATTCAAACGGCTGATACTGGCGCCCTGTCGCTGCGGCAAAATCGTTCATCGCCTGCTCAACGTGCTCATAAGCTGCGTCGTACCAGCGGTTAGTGGCTTCGCGCGCCTGGAAGAAGGTATCCGGGTTTGAGGCAGTACCACGAATCACCGGGCGTTCCGGTGTGAGCGCTCGCTCACGGTGTGCATCAATGGCCTGCTGTGGCAGAAGCTGGCGAATCACCTCATCGCTCAGCGGCTCAATCTTATTGATTTCGTGTGAGGTGCGGAAACCGTCAAAGAAATGGATAAACGGCAGACGGCTGTTCAGGCTGGCGATTTGTGAAATCAGCGCAAAGTCCTGCGCTTCCTGCACATTGCTGGCGCACAGCATGGCGCAGCCTGTCTGGCGTACGGCCATGACGTCAGAATGATCGCAGAAGATGGAAAGCGCATGCGTCGCAACCGTACGGGCAGCGACGTGCAGGACAAACGGGGTTAGCTCACCGGCCAGCTTATACAGCGTGGGGATCATTAGCAGCAGACCCTGCGATGAGGTAAATGTGGTCGCGAGTGTACCCGTCTGCAATGCGCCGTGGACGGTAGCGATCGCGCCGCCTTCCGATTGCATTTCAACAACACGGGGCGTATCTCCCCATATATTCAGTCCGCCGTCGCTCGACCAGGCTGCAGCCTGTTCAGCCATGCTGGAACTTGGAGTGATGGGGTAGATGGCGATGACTTCATTGGTTCGCCAGGCCACGGAGGCGACTGCGTTATTAGCGTCGGTGGTGATCATGACTTCTAGCCTTTTTGCTCACTAAGCCATTCATTTTACATGGTCTTTTCAGACGATGAAAATGACTGGGCATAAACGAAAATACGATTTTTATCGGAGGATTATCGCATTTCAGGAAAAAAGAGGGTGGAACGATGTATGCGGAGTTGTATCAAACTGTGTTTTATCCCCGTCATACTTCAAGCTATCTTTCTGCGCGTGGCTTTCGTGATGAGAACGAACCCGCGTTTCTTAAAACAGGCCGTTATTATACACCTCAGTGCGGGTTGATGTCTTTTTGTACCTATTCAAGGGTACCGCCGTGTGATTTTGTTTGCTCATTACTGCCATGACAGGTAGCGTGCTTATACTAAAATAACATCTGTAATGAATGTATGAAGGAACCGAACAATGGCAAATGATGAAATAAAAAATAAACTGGTTTCCGTACTGGCTTCACAACAGGCGCAGGGAAAAACGCCGGAACAGGCTGTCGATCATATTCTTCAGGCATTGGGTGGGCGAGCGGGGGATGTGTCCCGTATTTCGGTTTTGACGTCGACATTAATCGCCGATGTGCTTTATACCGTGTATCAGGAGGCGATCACGCACCAGCAGATTGCGGTGATTTTACGCAAGTTGGGCTACGCCGCTCGGGACATTGCCGTTGCATCACACACTATCTATCCGCAACTGAGCGTTCAGGATATCGGCCAGCTTTTGCAAGACCCGGAGATTTATCCGACGATCGATCGTGCAGCGTTACTTGATGCACTTACCTACGCACACTTTTCTAAAGCGGAAAGCGAGCAGGCTGCTGACGCGCTCGGCGTGTAATGCCAGAGCAATGTGATACCAGAAAAACGTAATACCAGTACCGTACCGAAGATCAGACAGCCTGACGCGTGATTTTCCTATAGCCGCTATCGGGCTATTGATCGATAGCGGTGACTTTCACCTCTTTAACCCAAGCGTGACTCCCGCTGTTTCCTGATGCCGTCGTCAGCGCGTACAGCCCCACTTTGGCCCCTACCCATTTGCCCGGGCCTGCGGCGAAGCTATCATCAAGCACATCATATTCCCCGTTATCGCCCCGCCAGGAAAACTGGCAAATCGCGTTCTGCTGCACGGTGACACGCAGGGTGATGTTCTGTTTTTCGGGCAACACTGCCAGACGCCTCTGGTGTTGCTCCAACTGCTGTGCATCGCTCATCCAGCCGAATCCGGTTACTAATTCAAGACCTTCCGCGCTTTTCTCAATGCCGAGGAAAGCGAAGCGCTCGCCATAAATAATCAGGCCACAGCGATCGCCAACCTGTTCCAGAACGGGCATTAGGTGCGTGGTGACCTCAAATTCCTCGGCCGGAAATTTTTGCATCAGCAGATTAGGCACGTCATACCAGGAAGGCTCACCTTCACGGGTAGGCATGGGCTGACAGAACAGCTGAAGCCCCGGATGGGTAAGCGCTAGCCAGCGTTCGTCGGGGTTTGCTTGCCACTGCCACTGCCGCCCCAGCGTAGTCGAAGAGAAATCGTCGGAGGTTGATGGCTGTTGCATGATAATAGGGGTATCAACACAAGGTTTGGTTGCTTCCAGCACGGGTTGCCCTAACCCCTGCGCATTGTGCTGTTCGCCGATCAGCGGCCAGTCATCCTGCCAGCGCATTGGCTGTAGATGAACGACTCGACCATAGGCATGGCGATCCTGAAAATGTACAAACCAGCTTTCACCGTTATCTAATTCGACCCAGCCGCCCTGATGCGGGCCATTAACCGATGTGCTGCCCTGATGCAGTACAATCCGGCTCTGCCATGGCCCCTCCAGCGAACGTGCACGCAGCACCGTTTGCCAACCGGTTGGGACGCCACCCGCTGGGGCGAAAATGTAATACCAGCCGTTACGCTTATACAGCTTTGGCCCTTCGATGGTTGGCTGTGTTGCCCGCCCATCGACCACGATCCTTCCGTCATCAAGCAGGGAACGACCATCTTCTGCCATCTTGCACAGTTGCAGCAGGTGTTTCTTACCGCTACGGCTGAAGGCAAAAGCGTGGATTAACCAAGCGGTGCCGTCGTCATCCCAGAACGGGCATGGGTCGATCCAGCCTTTAGCCTGTTTCAGACAATGCGGCGTACTCCATTCGCCTTTGGGATCGTCAGCCTGCGACATAAAGATCCCGTCGTCGGGCGTGCTGAAAAACACCCAGAATTTTCCAGCATGATAGCGAATGCTGGGTGCCCACACGCCTTTTCCGGGCTGAAAGTGTTCGTATTCTGGCAGATCGAATCGGCTGAATACGTGGTTGATCAGCGTCCAGTTCACCAGATCCTGAGAATGCAGGATCGGTAGCGCGGGCATGTGGTTAAAGCTGGACGACACCATGTAAAAGTCGTCACCGACGCGCACGATGTCAGGATCGGAATAGTCGGCGCATAAAATCGGATTCTTATAACGTCCGTTACCCAAATCTGGGTTCCAGGGAGAATGTGCTGTACTCATGTCATCATCCTGATAGTAAAGGCGGGCAGCGTGCTACCCGCAGGTCTTGCGATCAGGCCGCGCCTTTTGGCGTAAGGCCTTGATCGACAGGCAGTTCGCTTTCTGGCGCGCGGTCAGCCGTGCTGTGACGTTTCGCCAAATCAGCCTGAATGTTTTCCATCGTCTTATCGTCCAGCTTGTAAAAGCGTACCAGCCAATACAGAACCAGATAGGAGAGCGATGGCCCGATGCTCAGTAGGCCGATAATACCGGCGGTGGCGAGCGGTGTTTGCGTGGGGGAACCGGCGACATAGCCGAACCAGCCGAGTGAAAAGCCGACCAGCGCACCCGCAACCGCCATACCCAATTTCAGCGCGAACAGGTTGCCGGAGAACGACAGACCGGTAATGCGGCGGCCTGTTTTCCACTCGCCGTAATCGGCGGCATTCGCCATCATGTTCCATTTGAACGGCTGGTACATCTGGTGGAAAAAGCCGATCAAAAAGTAGAGCGGGAAGACGACCGCCAGCCACTGTGGCGGCACCATAAACAGGATGACACCAACAAACACCAGCAGCAGGTTGATGTTCTTGAACAGGCTTATGCTACTGAATCGCTTGCCAAAGTAGCCCGCCATCATTGCACCAATAATGGTGCCGACGACGCTGGTGGTAATAAAGGCGGATTTCATTGCCGTTCCGGCGGCGCTGCCTTGGTCCGGCCCGACCATCAGGTAGGTTGCATAATAAAGTGTCGCCGCACCGCGCATGACGCCTGCCATGCTGGAAAAGAATGTAATGATGGCCACAATGCGCCACTGATCGTTGCTCAGCAGGTTTCTGACATCGTCCCAGACGTTCTGATTTTTATCCACCTCGGGATTAATGCGCTCCGTTGTGGTGAAAAAGCAGAAGAACAGCATCACGACGGCTAGGCAGCCCATGATCATCATCGTGCCCTGATAGCCCAATTGCTTATTGGTGCCGCCAATCCAGTCGACCAGCCACAGCGTGCCGACCGACACGACTAGCCCAGCCATTGAGGAGATGGTAAAGCGGTAAGACTGCGCGGAAATTCTGTCCTTTTCATCGCTGGTGATGACACCGCCGAGCGAGCAGTAAGGGATGTTGATAAAGGTGTAGAACAGCATCAGCAGCGTGTAGGTGATGTAGGCGTAAACCAGTTTACCCGTGCCGTTCAGTTCCGGCGTGGTGTAGGCCAGTACGGCAATCACGGCATAGGGGATGGCAAACCAGACCAGCCACGGGCGGAAATGCCCCCAGCGGGTTTTGGTGCGGTCGGCAATGATGCCAATCAGAGGATCAACGATGGCGTCCAGCACGCGTGTCACCAGGAACATGACCCCCACCGCAGCGGCGGAGATGCCATAGATATCCGTATAAAAGTAGGTAAGAAACATGGTTACGGAAGAATAGACGATGCCACAGGCGGCATCGCCCATGCCAAAGCCGATTTTCTCCGCAACGCTCAGCTTATTATTGTTGGTCATTGGAAACTCCAAAGATGATTGAGGAACTTCTTGCCAGGCTCGCGGCTATTGTTATCTCCTTGGTGGGGATTAACTATTGCGGATTTTATTAAGAAGGTTACGTTTCTTGGTATGTGTTAGACAGGTCACAAAAAAATGACAGGGAAAATAGCGTGAGGCAGACGATATGCGGAGTTATTTCCATTTTATATCAATAGATTAATTTGGTTTTTCTGTCGATTTACCTGTATGACAAGTTATCTTGCGGATCTATTTATCGGGAAAACAGCGCTCTACGGGCGTTTCTCTAGGCTCGTAATTGGGGTGATTTTGTGGTGAAAACGTGGCTATAGCCGTGTGAGATGGCAATGCATCAGGCTAGCTAATGGGATGTGTCACCAGGCTGTGTAATAGGTTTTTAATCCACTGGCTCGCTTCCGAACGGCTATTGCGGCGGTGGTTGTAAATCTTCACGCGATAGGACGGCACAGTGAAAGGCAGAGGATGAATCTGTAGCGGCAGGAGTTGTGCAAAGATTGTCGCGATATTGCGCGGTAATGCCATGATCAGCGTTGAATCGGCGATGATAAACGGTGCACTCATCATCGATGGCGTTTTCAGCGCGATATGACGTTTCTTATTGAGTTTATCCAGCGCGTAGTCAATCACCCCACGGGATTCATTCCAGGGCGTAACCACGAGATGGCGGGCGGCGAGGTAATCATCCAGCGTAAGCGTCTCGCCTGACGGATAATCAGCGGCGGTAATGATGACATAGCTGTCTTCAATCCAGTCTATCTCCTCAATTTCCCTGTTCTCCGCTTGTGTCATGTCGGTGAACCCTAAAGCAAAATCGATTTTCCCTGCCAGCAAATCCGTAATCGCGACTTTCTGCGGCGAATAGACCAGATTGAATTTGATGTGGGGCGCCAGTTTTTCCATTTGCGCCATCAGGGTAGGAAAGACTGAAAACGCGGTGTAATCGGTGATGGAGAAGGTGAAGCTTTCCGAACTGCGCGCAGGATTAAAGCGCGGACGCGGCGTTAGGCCCTGCGTGAGCAGCGCCAGACTTTCCGCGATCGGCTCCGCGATATCGTCCGCCAATACAGTAGGGTGCATGGTGTTGCCTACACGAAAAAACAGCTCATCGGAAAATGTGTTGCGCAGCCGCGTTAGCGCATGGCTGACCGCCGATGCGCTCATCGCCAGCTCTTTTGCCGCCGCAGCGACGGATCGATGCTGATACACGCTGTTAAAGACCACCAGCAAATTTAAATCGATACGCCGTAAATCCAGATGCATGATATTCATCAGTCGCTGTAGGAAATGCAGTTCATACAGTATTTTTAATCCGGTAGCATGGCAAGCCTTGGTTATTGTTGGTACTGGAAAGTTGCTTTGGAGAAAAGAAGCTTTATGAATATTGTCATCCGTCCCGCACAGAAATCTGACGCGAGCGTGATTCTGGATTTAATCATCGAACTTGCCGTGTATGAGAAGGCGCGCCACGAAGTTCTGGCTTCGCTTGAGGATATTGAGAACTCATTATTTGGTGAAGGGGCGACGGCGGAAACGCTGATTTGCGAGATTGACGGTAAGCCCGTCGGCTATGCGATTTTCTTCATGAGCTATTCAACCTGGCTGGGGAAATATGGCATTTATCTGGAAGATCTCTACATCGCCCAGGCATATCGTAATGCGGGAGCGGGCAAGGCGTTGCTGAAACAGGTTGCGTGCCTTGCGCGGGAAAGACAGTGCGGACGGCTGGAGTGGAGTGTGCTGGATTGGAACCAACCCGCAATCGATTTCTATAAAAGCATTGGCGCGAAGCCGCAGGATGAGTGGGTTCGCTATCGGATGGACGAGAAGGGCATTGCTGATTTTGTTACGGCATCGTAACGATGTGGCTCCTGCCAGCCTGAAAGCAGCAGGAGCCAGTCAATCAGCGCGTTGACGCCGCCAGCGTGGTGCCTGCCAGAATAAAGATTCCACCCGTCGAGCGGTTAAACAGCTTAATGCGGCGTGGGTTGGAGAAAAGGCCCGATAAACGGCGGCCAGTGCAGGCATAGATAAACATGATGCTGAAATCGAAGACAGCCCAGGTTACCGCCAGAATGATGAGCTGTAAGGCGTGCGGGGCGCTGGTATCGATAAAATTTGGGAAGAGCGCGGCGAAAAACAGCAGGTCTTTCGGATTACTGATCCCAACCAGAAAGCCTTTGCGGAATAACGGAAACCAGCCCGGAGCCGAGGCTTCCTGCACGTCCTGTTCCGCGGTGCTCATATCTTTGGAACGCCATGATGCGATGCCCAACCAGATGAGATAAACCGCACCAATGATTTTTAATACCATGAAGGCAGTGGTTGACGCCGCAAGGATGGCACCTAGCCCCAATGCTGAACAGGACATCAAAATCATTGCCGCGCTGACGCCGCCGAGTACGGTCGCTGTTGCGCGTGAAGCGCCGTAGCGTAAACCGTGCGACATGCTGATTAAGGCGGATGGGCCCGGAATGGCGATCAGGGCGATGATGATGCCTGTATAAGCCAGCCAGAGGTGAAGGCTCATGATTTCTCCTGCGTGTAGTTCACTGTGAAAGCGTGATTGAGAGCGGTGATGTGAAGCGAGATATACTCACATATATATCGCTATTTTCCAACGCGTGATAGTAACAGAAAAGGGGCAGATGGCGCTCTCCCTCTTTCATTAAGATTCTGTTGCTGGGGGGAACGGTAGTAAACTTCCATTTCAGCAAAATCTCCCCGACCTTCTGGTGGCTAGGGAGATCGGCTGAACATGAAAAGAACCCATTCACCATGCCTGATATTATTCCTTCACGCTTAAATCGATATCGCCAAAATAGCGTTTCTGTATTTTTGCATATAGGCCTTTTTGAACAATATCTTTCAGCCCCTGATTAATGAGCTGCTTTGTTTTCGTGTCGTCTTTGCGTATACCGTATGCGGAACCGAGGCTAAATAAATCCGCATCGGTCACTTCCGGGCCTTTTAGCTCAAAATCTTTACCCTGTGGGGTTTTTAAAAATCCAAACGCAACGGCAACCGACGGGCACAGCGCGCCTTCAACTCTTCCTGAATATAAATCCTCATAAATGGCTTCCTGATCGGGGTAGCTTTTAACAATCACCCCGGCAGGTAGCCAATATTTGTTGGCGTAGGCTTCCTGAATGGTACCTTGCTGTACCGCGATATTTTTCCCACGCAGCAGCTCAGCCTGGGGAAGAAGATTAGATGCTTTCCTTGCAACAAGTTTGGTGGGGACGTGGAAAACATAGTCACTGAAACCTATTGATTCTTTTCTCTTATTTGTCACGCCAAGCGGCGCGATGACATCTATTTTTTTGGCGAGAAGAGCGGTGATCTGGGAATCAAACGTGTTAACGATATAGTCGCATTTTGCATTTACTGACTTACAGATAGCATCGGTTACCTCGATTTCAAACCCCGATGGATTACCATTTTTATCCATGCTCTGAAAAGGAGGATACGTTAAATCGACGCCGATACGCAGTATGTCTGATTTGGCAAATGCAAAGGGTGAAATAGCAAAAATGACAACGATCTTCAGGAGAGATAATTTTCTGAACATAGCAGTAACACCTCTTTTTAGTCGTATAAAAGTGAATATCAACATTCCGGTATTTGTATTATCACCAGTGATAGGATGTAAATTGGATCGCATATCGTCATCCAATCCACATTTGAAAAACTGACATTAATTTACACTTGAAATTATAACAAATTGTTATTATTTGCTTTCGTGATGTAAAATTGCGCTATCGCTGATGTCCAGACGTGTAAGCAGGAAATACATTCCAATTGATAATGTCATTTTGGGCGGGGGACTGATGTCTATTGCATACCGAAAACTGATCTGAGCCGATTTCCGGTATTTTAATTTATTCGCCTTACTTAACGGTTCAGTAGCGATGCGGAATTACTTGTAGGTAAATCGATAATCGACAATATACGTGCCGAGTTCATTGACCCGCGCGGTGATCCATAGCTCATCCATTCCTTGCCGCCTTTTTTTAAATAATGTCTCTCTGTTGGTACATAGCTGTTTCAACTGACCAGTATGAACATCTCTAATCCATAAACCTGCTTCACAACGACTCGTTTTCCCTTTTGGTGGCCCAGGAAAAACAATCTTATAGTCGGATGTGTAACTCATCACCTCATCAGGGAACAGATAAACGTACACGTCAAAAATATTCACGATGGAAAGAAATCCCAGCACGAAGCCCCCAAAAAACATTCCGAGCGTGTGCTTGAGTTTCTTCTTTACCGATCGAGAATGTAGCGCCCGGCCAGCAAAGATAAGCCCCAGAACGAGCCCAAAGGTAAGGTAGATAGTGAGTTCTGGAAATGTTTCGATCAGTATCGTGCGACGTGACAGCTGCGAAGCCCAAAGCATGTACCAGAAAATAGATAGCATGATGGATAAAACGAGGAGAGTAACAAGAAAATCCTTTGATAATAAATAGGTTATCCATTTTTTATAAAAACGGCGCATCTATCCATGACCTTGCATTAACAGCTTATTTTGTCGGTATTTTACATGACTTCACGGCGTAAAGAATTAATAAGGTTACGTGTTATGGCTTATTGTCTTTCGATATACCACTACCTGGAATATCGGTAGCGGTAAACCGGAAAGGAAAGACTCATGATTCCCGTGGAAACGCCACGACAACTTTACCTTTGGCATGACCAGCCTTGAGATAAGAAAGCGCATTGAGCGTTTCGTCAAAGGTGAACACCCGGTCAATGACGGGTATCAGCTTTCCAGCATCAACCAGCGCGGCAATCTCTGCCAGTCGGGCTCCGTCCGGATGCATAAAGTGGAACGCATATCTGACCTGATGATGCATAGCCAGCACGTTGATTTTACAGCTCATTAACCAGAATAGGGCCTTCATGACCGGATTCATCTTTCTCTGACGCGCGAAAGGTAGGTCTACAGGGCCGACAAGGGAGACAAGCTGCCCACCGGGTCTGATAATCCTCATTGCCTTCTCAAGACTATTGCCCCGCACGGTACCGATCACCATGTCGTAACCGGAAAGCTCTTTTTCAAAATCCTGATATGTATAGTCGATGACGTGCTGTGCACCGAGAGATTTAACCAGTCCGGTGTTCCTCGTGCTTGTGGTGGTGGCGACGCTGGCACCCAGATGTCGCGCAAGCTGGATGGCAAAGGTGCCGATGCCGCCCGACCCCGCTGGGATAAACACCTTCTGTCCGGCGCACACGCCCACACGCTCAAAGGCTTGCCAGACGGTCAAGGCCACCATCGGCAGTGAGGCGGCCTCGGTGAAACTCAGGATCTCTGGCTTTAGCGCTGCTGCGTTTTCTGGTACGGCCACGTATTCCGACAGTGAGCCGTTGTCCATGTCAAAGATACTGGCATAAACCGCATCACCGGCACGAAATCGCGTTACCTTACTGCCCGTTTCCACCACCGTGCCCGCAAGATCGCTGCCGATAACTGCGGGAAGCGTAAAGCGAAGGATGGGCTTGAACGTCCCTTCAGGGATCATATAGTCAATCGGATTCAGACCGACTGCGTGGATCTTCACCAGAATTTCGTGATCTTTAATCTCCGGGCGTGGGATTGTTGCAAAATCCACGTGGGCGTCTTTGCCGTAACTTTTCAGTACCAGTGCTTTCATCTTTTATCCTGAGGTTTCAGCAAGTAAATTTCATTGGCGATTCGAAGGCGCTGAATACGACCTCTTGTGTGGTAATTCGCTGACCTGTTATTTGTCAGACAAAGTCAGAGTCCGAGGTTTTTACGGATCCCCGACTCCAGCAGCGAAGACGGCATAAAGCCGGCCTGCGCCGGCGTGTCTTAAAGATGCAGTCGCTTACTTCAGCGCCGCTAGATCTTCTGCCAGAAAACCGTGGAGCTCGTCTGTACGGCCTGAGCGAACTTTCTGCACCCACTGCGGGTCGGAGAGCAGTACGCGACCGACCGCTATCAGATCAAATTCTCCACGCTCCATTCGTGCGTGAAGGTTATCCAGCTCGGCCGTTCCAGAGCCTTGGCCGCCAAAGGCACCGAAGAAATCACCGGACAGTCCCACCGATCCTACGCTGATGGTCGCCGCGCCCGTGAGTTTTTTTGCCCAGCCAGCAAAGTTAAGTCCTTCACTGCCATCAATGTCTGGAAACTCCGGCTCCCAGAACCGGCGCTGTGAACAGTGCAGAATGTCTACGCCTGCCTCAACCAGCGGCGCAAGCCACTCCGTCATCTCCTGCGGGGTCTCCGCCAGACGCGCCGTGTAATCCTGCTGCTTCCACTGGCTGACGCGCAGAATAAGTGGGAAGTCTGGTCCCACTGATGCACGCACCGCACGCACGATCTCAGCGGCAAAGCGGGAGCGTTCGGCAATAGTTTTTCCGCCCCAGCCATCAGTACGCAGGTTGGTTCCCTGCCAGAAGAACTGGTCAATGAGATAACCGTGCGCGCCGTGCAGCTCAACGACATCAAAGCCCAGGCGTTTTGCATCCGCGGCAGCGCGGGCAAAGGCGGCAACCGTATCGGCAATATCTTCTTCTGTCATGGCCACGCCGCGTGCATCACCTGGACCGACAAGACCTGAAGGGCTTTCAACCGGCGCATCTGGTTCCCATTCCCCGCTGCGCGTCGAACCGGTGTGCCAGATTTGCGGGCCGATACGTCCGCCGGCCGCGTGCACGGCTTCTGCCACCTGTTTCCAACCCGCGAGCGCCTGCTCACCATAGAAGAAGGGAATGCCCGGCATATTGCGTGATGCAGGGCGGTTGATCACAGTTCCTTCGGTCAGAATAAGACCTGCTTCACCTTCCGCGCGGCGGCGGTAATAATCGGCGTTAGGCTGACCTGGAATAC
Organism: Pectobacterium carotovorum; assembly: GCF_033898505.1. NCBI lineage: Bacteria > Pseudomonadati > Pseudomonadota > Gammaproteobacteria > Enterobacterales > Pectobacteriaceae > Pectobacterium > Pectobacterium carotovorum. The sequence continues at coordinate 537,351 of NZ_JAXAFK010000002.1, forward strand.
CTTCCGGTGCCATACCTCGGGTCATGGGGGCCATCACGATACGGTTCGGCAGCGTTAGGCCCTTGAAGGTGAAGGGGGAAAACAATACGTTATCGGACATCGTTACATTCCTTTTCAAATGGTTTAGGAGAAAGACGTGGCTGCTATGGCGCGACCTGCCACAGCCAGCGTTTATTTATCACTTTTCTGGTAGCGCGGGGCAGGGTGTTCCTGACTGAACTCAGGAAGCATTGCCTGGCGGGTCTTCTCGTGCAGGCTCCACAGTTCTTCACTGTGCAGAGGGGGAATAGTGACGGGTTCGCGGCGATCATATCCTGCCAGAGCCGCGTCCACCATTTCACCAGCATCCATCACGCCAGTGAGCGTATTCACATCAACGCCTGAGCGCTCCCAGATTTCAGTGCGTGTGGCAGCCGGAAGTACGGCCTGCACGTACACGCCCTGTGAGCTGAGCTCCAGGTTCAGCCCCTGCGACAGGTAAAGTACGAAGGATTTGGTGGCACCGTATACTGACATACCGAATTCTGGGGCCAGTCCGACGACGGAGCTCAGGTTGATGATATTTCCCCGGCCTTCGGCTGCAAATCCTATTGCTGCCGCATGCGCCAGTGTCAGCATCGCATTGAGATTAACGGCAGTCATGCGGCTGATGTCAGATGCGCTCTGAGTTATGAAGGTACCGGAAAGACTCATACCTGCATTGTTGACCAGCACGCTGATATTTGTATCTTCCCGCAATCGCCGGGCTACGGTTTCCACCGCCTCAGGAGCTGTCAGGTCTGCTGGCAGTACTTCAGCCTGAATGCCGTACTGCGCTCGCAGCTTTTCAGCCAACGTATGCAGTCGTGCGGCATCGCGGGCGACTAGCACCAAATTGTGCCCCCGGCGGGCAAAGCGGTCTGCGTAGACTGCGCCAATGCCCGTTGATGCTCCGGTTATCAGTACCGACGTGTTCTCAGCCATCTCGTTTTTTCCTCAGTTGCAGAATGGAATTTACATTCAGGGTCTTTTTAAATGATGTGTGACATGTATAATAAATGTCAATCATAATTTAATTGTGTACAAGGGGATGATTCATGCGTTATACCACTTTCGGCAGAAACACCGGGCTTCGTGTCTCAGAACTGGCGCTTGGAACGGGGAACTTTGGTACCGGCTGGGGCTACGGGGCGGAAAAAACGGAGGCACGAGCGGTATTCGATGTCTACGCTAATGCGGGCGGCAACTTTATTGATACGGCAGATACCTACCAGGCGGGGCAGTCCGAAGAACTGGTCGGGGAGTTCATTGCCGCAGAGCGTGATCATTTTGTGGTTGCCACCAAGTATACCCTGAGTGCGCATCCGGGGGCGGGCGCGGCGCTGACCGGTAATAGCCGACGTAACATGATACTGTCGGTCGAAAACAGTTTGAGAAGGTTAAAGACGGATCGTATAGACCTGCTCTGGACGCACTTTGATGACCAACTGACACCGTTGGAAGAAGTGGTACGCGCTTTTGACGACCTTATTTGTTCCGGCAAAGTACTGTATGGCGGCCTGTCTAATTTTCCTGCCTGGAAAGTTTCTCGTGCGGATACTCTGGCGGAACTGAGGGGTTGGTCCCGTATTGCAGGCATTCAGGTAGAGTACAGTCTTGTGGAACGCAGCGCGGAGCGCGAGCTGCTGCCGATGGCGGAGGCGCTGGGCATGGCGGCCACGATATGGTCGCCGCTTGGTGGTGGCCTGCTTACCGGCAAATATCGCAACAGTCAGGAAGGACGGCTACAGGGGTTCGGCGGCAGACTGGTACACATCGAGAAAGACCCGGCGCTGCTTGATGAAGTTCTGAACATTGCCCGCGAGCTGAACGCGCTGCCGCTTCAGGTGGCAATTGCGTGGCTGCGCCACCGCGCAGAGCGCACCTCTACCGCTCTGATACCGATTCTTGGTTCGCGTACACCGGAGCAACTGACTGACACGCTCGCGGCGCTGAATGTCAGCCTGACTGATGAGCAGGTTCAGCGGCTTGAGAATGTCAGCGCTATTGATTATGGTACGCCGCACAACCAGATCGCGGGAACCCTTTCCAGAGCGCAGGGAACTGGCGCAGAATATATCAGCATCCTGCCACCGCGGGCGTAAGAATAAGTAAATCAGTATTCACGGGCACTGAGGTGCCTGGATTGTTTCATTCAGAATGGGGGATCAATGGGGCGGGTATCTAAAGAGCAGATGGAACGCAATCGTGACAGCATTATTAAAACGTCGGCAGAGCTGTTTCGGGAACGCGGGCTGGACGGTGTCAGTGTCAATGACATCATGGCGGCCGTTGGCCTGACGCACGGCGGATTTTACGGCCATTTCAACTCCAAAGATGAGCTTGAGGCTCTGGCCTGCCAGCGGGCGTTTGACGATGTGAGCACCTCATTCTCAGCAAGCGGTATAGCGACGTTTCATGAGCTCGTGGATTACTACCTCTCATCCAGCCACAGGGACAGTGCGGGCAATGGATGTGCAGTCACCGCCCTGGCGTCAGATGTGCTGCGTAAGCCGCCGGAAAAGCCGGTACGCGAAACTTACAAAATGGGCGTCAGAAATATGGCGTCACGACTTGCCGCTATTCAGGGGGCAGAACCTGATGATGCGCCTTCAGACCAACAGTTGGCGCAGTTGGCTATGCTGACCGGTGCACTGATACTGGCCCGAGCAACTGAAGGCGATGAACTCTCTGAACGGTTCCTCAGCGCGGCAAGACGCTATCTGCACGAAACGGCGCTGTAATCTGAAAGGCGTGCGTGATGACAGTAAGATCATTCATTCATCGCTCCGCAGATAACGCCGGCTGTTGTGAATATTCTATTGCTGAATTTGATGAACAGCTAAGGCGGTCACCATCATAAAGAGCGTAGTCCGCTGCCTTTGGATGGATTCGATTTCCTTAACGGATGAGGTTTGTTTGTCTTGCCAATGCTGTATTTCCATCGTTTTAGGCACCTAAAAACAATAACGCTTTATGAAGTACCTAACAAAGTGCCTGAATGGTTTGGACTTAAGTCATTAGCTTCAGATTTCGCAGGACAAATTGAGGACACAAAAAAGCCCGCAGGGCTTGCGCCGTGCGGGCTTTTCGTACTTCATCGGACTTATCTGGTAATACCCGATGTCTAAATTGGTGGAGCTGGGGGGATTTGAACCCCCGTCCGGAACCACTCTACCGTCGGTACTACATGCTTAGTCTATCTTTACATTCGCTTGCCAGCTGCGAATAGACACGCCACTAACAAACTAGCCTGATTAGATTTAGTGCTTCAACCCCAGGCAAGGCATCCACACGATCTCTTTTGGGTTTGACCTCTCTTGATCCCCGTCCTAAGAGCGGAGGCTAGGGAGAGAGGGCTCAGAGCAGGTTATTAAGCTGCTAAAGCGTAGTTTTCGTCGTTTGCGACTATTTTTTTGCGGCTTTTTACGAGGCCAACCGCCCCTCGGCATGCACCTTGGGCTTTGCAAATCCCGTCGAATCCAGAATCAGCCCCCAAGAAACTGTCGCCAGTATACCAGAACTTACCGTTGTTAAGCCAGTGGCTTAGCGATTGGCGTTCTTCATGATACGGGCTTTGTCTAACTTCCATTCACGTTCTTTGATGTCATCACGCTTGTCGTGATCTTTTTTACCTTTCGCCACGCCGATTTTGACTTTGCTCCAGGCATTTTTCCAATACATGGACAGCGCGACGACCGTGTAGCCATCGCGACTGACGCGGCCAAATAGCGACTCCAGCTCACGTTTGTTGAGTAGGAGTTTGCGTGTGCGTATGGGATCGCACACCACGTGTGATGAAGCCACATTCAGCGGTGTGATGGTGGCGCCAAACAGGTAAGCTTCACCGTTCATGAAGGTGACATAGCTGTCGCTGAGGTTTGCTTTGCCTGCGCGCAGTGATTTGACTTCCCATCCTTGCAGCGCAAGACCAGCCTCAAATTCTTCCTCAATGAAGTATTCGTGACGGGCGCGCTTGTTCTGCGCAATGGTGGCGGAACCGGGTTTGTATGCTTTTTTCTTTGTCATAGTGCCGTCATTATACTGGATGTCATTGGGAATGAAATCCCCGCAGTGCGTCCGTGTCGTGGTTAATGATATCGTGCGATAAGCTTCGCAGAATTTTTGTCTGTCGGGCTATCAGTGCTATTATTTTGCGCGTTTTATGAATCACGGAAAATAGTATGCCAAAGATAAGTCGTTCCGCACTGGTGCCGTTCAGTGCTGAACAGATGTACAAGCTGGTGAATGATGTCGCTTCCTACCCCGCGTTTTTACCGGGCTGCACGGGGAGCCGCGTGCTCTCCTCCTCAGAAGGGGAGATGACCGCCGCAGTAGACGTTTCCAAAGCTGGTATCAGCAAGACATTTACCACACGTAATACGCTGACACACAACCAGAACATCAATATGCAGCTGGTCGATGGTCCATTCCGTCAGCTGGGTGGTGACTGGCATTTTACGCCGCTGAGCGCCGATGCCTGTAAAGTCGAGCTGCATCTGGAATTTGAATTCACCAATGCGTTGATTGAACTCGCTTTTGGCAAAGTATTCAAGGAGCTGGCGGGAAATATGGTGCAGGCTTTCACGCAGCGAGCCAAAGAGGTCTACAGTGTCCGCAATGCAGGTTGATGTGGTCTATGCGTTGCCGGAACGCCAGTATCTACGCACGGTGAAGCTGGAAGAGGGCAGTACGGTTGAGCAGGCGATTGTGGCATCGGGCCTGCTGGAACTGCGCCATGACATCGATTTACAGGTGAATAAAGTCGGTATCTACAGCCGTGCGGCGAAGCTGGCCGATGTGGTACAGGAGGGTGACCGCGTGGAAATTTATCGTCCGCTGATTGCCGATCCTAAAGAGCTGCGTCGCCAGCGTGCAGAGCGTGCTAAGAGCAAATCCTGATCGGTAACGCTAAACGAAAAACGGCGTTTTCCTGAGCATCCTTATCGAAATGCCCATATAAAAAAACACAGGCAAACCTGACGTGTTCAGATTTGCCTGCTGTTGTACCTACCATACGTCAAACCGCGTGCGTGACTGTTTCCCTTAAGTACTCTGCCCATTGTGGGCCTCGTCTTAAAGCACCGCCTCTGGCTGCGAGGATCACCTATCCTGATTCAGCCGAACGGCATTGAAAGCATTAATCCAGCGCAGGTTTGTTGTTGATGTTGGTTAACACGCCACTGCCGCTGAAGGTCAGCGTCAGCGTCTGTTGTTTTACCGATTCATGACCAGGCTGCTGGCGGAAGATATAAAACCAGGTATCGCTGCCAAACGGATCCTGCATCATAGGAGTACCCAGCGTATAAGCGACCTGTTGTTTGGTCATGCCGGTGTGAATTTTTGCAACGTCAGCCGGTGCCAGATAGTTTCCCTGATTGATGTCCGGCCGATAGACCACCTTTTCCAGTGTGGAACAACCGGCAGTCAGCATAACAACCACCGCGGCGACGACAGTCAGCGTTTTACAGCGCATAGTGATTACATTCCTTAAGGGCATAGGTTGCCGATGATAATAGACCTTGCAGGACTTGGAAACCTGCAAGGCGATTGTATGACCTCAGGAAGGTAAAAAAGTTGAGCTTTTTTACCGGTGATGCACCTTTCTCGCCTTTGTCGGTAGCAGATTTTAGGCTGCCAGCAGTTCTTTGGCATTTGCCAGCGTATTTTTGGTGACGGCGCTACCGCCCAAGAGGCGTGCCAGTTCTTGTAGCCGAGCACGTTTATCCAACGGTTGCATCAGGGTTTCCGTTTCTGCGCCGTCAGTTTGTTTACTCACGAAGAAGTGCTGATGACCGCAGCCCGCGACCTGTGGCAGGTGCGTCACGCACATCACCTGCGTGGATTCACCGAGCTGGCGCAGCATTCTGCCGACAATTGCGGCGGTTGGCCCGCTAATACCGACATCGACTTCATCGAAGATCATCGCGGGGGTGTCCATCTTCTGCGCAGTGATCACCTGAATAATCAGTGCGATACGCGACAGTTCGCCGCCCGATGCCACTTTCGCCAACGTCTGGTGTGGCTGGCCGGGGTTGGTGGTCACGCGGAATTCGATACTGTCGGCACCGGTGGCCGTCAGGCTGTCCGGCGTAAACTTCACATCAATGGTGAAGTGGCCGTGTGGCATCGCCAGTTCACGCATATTGGTGGTAATGAGCTGAGCCAGTTCGCTGGCGTGGTGCTGACGGCGCACGTGCAGCTGTTCTGCAAGGTGCAACGCCTGCTGATGATATTCGCCGACGGAGGCGCTGAGCGCGTCGTGGTCACTTTCCTGCTGTTCCAACTGTTGCTGTTCTTCCAGTAGTTGCTGATGGAACGCTGGCAGAGTCTCTGGCGCAACATGGTGCTTGCGTGCCAGCGCGAGCTGACGTGACAGACGTTGTTCCAGCTCATACAGCCGAATCGGGTCGAGATCCATTTGTTCGCTGTAGTGGCGCAGTTCATCGCTGGCTTCGCTGAGCTGAATGCCCGCTTCTTCGAGCATGGACAGCACGCCAGACAGTTTGTCATCCATACTGATGAGTTCGCCAAGCTGGTGTTTTACGCTGTGCAGCATGCTGATGATGTTCTGCTCTTCGTCTTCGCTCAGCAACTGCATGGCCTGTTGGCTCATCGTCAGTAGCTGGCCGCTATTCGCCAGACGCTTGTATTCAACGTCAATCTGTTCGTATTCGCCGGGCTGTGGCGCGAACTCGTTCAGCTCTTTTAATTGATATTGCAGCAGTTCCCGGCGGGCCTCACGCTCAATCGCCGCCTGCTGCAACTGCGCCAGCGCGCGGCAGCTTTGGTGCCACTGATGCCAAACCTGTTGCATAGCCACCAACAGCTTCGGTTCATCGGCATAGGCATCAAGCAGGTGTTTTTGGTGGTCGGGGCGCAGCAGTAGCTGATGTGCATGCTGGCCGTGTACCTGAATCAGGTGCTGGCCGAGTTCACGCAGTTGAGACAGCGGCACGGCGGTACCGTTAATAAAGCCACGCGAGCGGCCATCGGCGCTAATGACGCGGCGTAGCAGGCACTCGTTGCTGTCATCCAGCTGGTTTTCTTCCAGCCACTGACGTGCCGTTGGAGTATCCGCCAGCGCAAAGCGGGCGCAAATGTCGGCGCGGGCAGCGCCCGGCCTGACCATGCTGGCGTCAGAACGATTTCCCAGACATAAACCGAGGGCATCAATCGCAATCGATTTCCCCGCACCGGTTTCCCCGGTGATAACGCTCATTCCTGACTGAAAATCGATTTCTAATTCGCGCACGATGGCGAAGTTACTGATAGTGAGTTGCGCCAGCATGATAAACCCCTGTATGTAATCACATGTGATTACATACAGTATAAACTGGTTTTATATACAGTAAAGTGGCTGGGTGAAATTTTAGAATAATTTTTTTGACCAGCCGAGTTTTGAGCTTAGTGTATTGAAATAGCTGTAATTTTTTGGATGAATTAGATTGAGGTGGTGCTCGCTGCGGCGAATGAGCACTTCTTCGCCTTCCTGTACCGGTAATGCAATCTGGCTGTCGCAGCTGATTTCCAGGTCATTGGTAATGCAGGAAAATTTCAGCCGAATCGTGCTGCTGCTGTTGATGACCAGCGGGCGTGCAGACAACGTATGTGGGAACATGGGCACTAGCGCAATGGCATCCAGCGACGGCGTCAGAATTGGGCCGCCAGCGGAAAGGGAATAGGCGGTTGAGCCTGTAGGCGTGGCGATGATCAGGCCGTCTGAACGCTGTGAGAAGGCGAATTTGTCGTCAATATAGACTTCAAATTCAATCATATGGGCGACTTTTCCCGGGTGAAGCACCACTTCGTTAATGGCGGTACTGATGCTGTCGGGCTGGTTTGCTCGGCAAACGTGCGCTTCCAGCATGAAGCGTTGTTCGCTCAGATAATGGCCGTCGAGAACGTCAGAAAGCTGCTGCTGCGCATGGTCAGGATCGAGGTCGGTCAGAAAACCGAGGTTGCCACGGTTCACACCGATCACCTTGATGTCATAGCGCGACAGCACGCGCGCCGCGCCGAGCATATTGCCGTCACCGCCGACGACAACCGCCAGATCCGCCTGCTGGCCGATGTCGGCAAGACTACCCGTCGGCACGTCTTTCAGATTCAGTTCGCGGGCGATCTGCTGCTCGATCAGAACCGAGTAACCTTTGTCGGTGAGCCAGTGGTAAAGCATCTCATGCGTTGCCAGCGCCGTTGGGTGGCGCGGATGGCCGACAATGCCAATACAATTAAACGGCCTGTTCATTGTAAGCGGTGTGTTCATTGCTGTTTTTGTCCTCAGCGTGGTGTATCGGCAGCGGCTGGAACCAATATATGACTGGTTCCCTTGAATCCCCGATTTTGATCCCCATAATAAGCAACTAGCGAGATTAATGCTAAACCGCGGAGAATTTCATGAGTAGTAAAGAACAGAAAACGCCTGACGAGCAAGTGCTGGATCAAAAGGAAGCAGCAAAAGGGCAGCAAGCGGATGCCGCGCCAGAGACGGCAGACGTAGCTGACCCGCGTGATGCGCGCATCGCCGAGCTGGAAGCCCAGTTAAGCGAACTGCAACAGCGTGAACGTGACAATATGCTTCGCGTCCGTGCTGAAGCCGATAACATTCGCCGCCGTGCGGAAATGGATGTTGAGAAAGCGCATAAATTTGCGGTAGAAAAATTTGCCAGCGAAATGCTGCCAGTTATCGACAATCTGGAACGTGCGCTGGACACGGCGGATAAAGCCAATGAATCACTGGCTGCGATGATTGAAGGGGTTGAACTGACGCTGAAATCATTGCTGGATGCAGTCCGCAAATTTGGTATTGAGGTTGTCGGTGATGTAAACGTACCGTTTAACCCAGAAGTGCATCAGGCAATGACGATGTTACCTTCGGCCGATCACCAGCCGAACCATGTCATGATGGTCATGCAAAAAGGCTATACGCTGAACGGCCGTTTGCTGCGTCCGGCGATGGTTGCGGTATCAAAAGCACAAGACTGATACCGTCTACTTTTACGCAGTATCTGCTTTTTACGCACAGTATTTACAACGTACCGTCATACCAAACCCCGTGCCACGCATGGGGTTTTTTGTTTATATTTTGTTAAGATTTGTTTGATAAAAAAGATGTTTTTTAGGTTTTGAATGACTCATCATCTTTAACTATCAAAAGAATTGGTATCACCTCTCTAAATGCACTTGATAATCATTATCGTTTCTGTGAGAGTAGTAAAACACCAGTGTTAGAAGGGTCATACTATGCCGGGTAGCCGTGTTATTGAGTCAACAAGCCGTACATCAAGGAAGATAAAACTCTCTTTGATGGGCCCGGCGTTTATCGCGGCGATTGGTTATATCGATCCGGGTAACTTCGCCACGAACATCCAGTCTGGCGCAGCCTATGGCTATACGCTGCTGTGGGTGGTGGTGTGGGCGAACCTGATGGCGATGCTGATCCAACTGCTGTCCGCCAAATTGGGGATCGCAACGGGTAAGAATCTGGCGGAGCATATCCGCGATCGCTTTCCGCGTCCGGCCGTTTGGGCCTATTGGGTGCAGGCCGAAATTATTGCGATGGCGACCGATCTGGCCGAATTTATCGGTGCGGCGATTGGTTTCAAGCTGCTCTTGGGTGTGTCGTTGCTGGAAGGCGCGATTCTCACTGCTATTGCAACTTTCCTGATTTTAATGCTGCAACAGCGCGGTCAGAAGCCGTTAGAGATGGTCATCGGCGGCCTGCTGCTGTTTGTGGCGGCGGCGTATATTGTCGAATTGGTCTTCTCTCAGCCTGAGTTGTCTGCGTTAGCCAAAGGTATGGCAATCCCTAGTCTGCCGACCTCCGATGCCGTGCTGCTGGCGGCGGGCGTACTGGGGGCGACCATTATGCCGCATGTGATTTACCTTCACTCTTCTCTGACGCAGCACGAAGGCAGCCATACCCGTGCCGAGCGCTATTCTGCCACGAAAGTCGATGTCGCGATTGCGATGACCATCGCCGGGTTCGTCAATCTGGCGATGATGGCGACGGCAGCGGCGGCGTTCCATTTCAGCGGCAATCAGGATATTGCCGATCTGGATAAAGCCTACCTGACGCTGGAGCCGCTGCTGGGTAAAGCCGCTGCGATCATTTTTGGTCTGAGCCTGGTTGCCGCTGGCCTGTCCTCTACCGTCGTTGGTACGCTGGCGGGTCAAGTGGTGATGCAGGGATTCGTGCGCTTCCACATCCCGCTTTGGGTGCGCCGCACTGTGACGATGCTGCCGTCGTTTATCGTGATTCTGTCCGGTATGGATCCGACGCGAGTGCTGGTATTGAGTCAGGTGGTGCTGAGCTTCGGGATTGCGCTGGCGCTGGTTCCGCTGCTGTCCTTCACTGGCAACCGTGAACTGATGGGGCCGATGGTCAACGGCAAATGGGTACAGCGCATCGGGCAACTCATTGTCGTGCTCGTCGTTTCCCTGAATATGTATCTGCTCATTGATACGATGTTGGGGATATAGATCTGAGGCGCATTCCTCTCAACCGGAACTGCGCTACATTATCGATCCAGCATGACTTTACCAACGTAGTGTGGCCCTTCCCATAGCGTCCATTCACCAATGCGAGAGAGTGTTTCAAGCTGTTCCAGAGACGCGATAACGGTAACTTTGGCTGAGATCGTTTCTCCCGGGGCGACTTCACCGTCAAAATGGAATTGCCCCATAAAGTATGCTCCGCTGACCGGATCTTTATGGTTAGGTCGATAGCCAGAGCGGCAGGGAGTACGTCTCGCTGATTCGGCTCTTAAACATAGTCGTACCTGAAATACAGCAGTTTCATGTTCATTCATTACGACACCAGTTCAGAAAAATCGTTAACAGCTCAGCCAGATTACCGGCGCCACAAAAGCCAATAAATTGCAGCTTTTCCGTTTTACAGAATATCCAGTCACTGCCTTCTGGATGTGCACCACGACTTGTAGCTGTAAAAGGCTTGTCAGCAAGTGAGGTTTCAGCTAGATCGATTTTTACTCTCCAGCCTGGGTTGTCCAGTGTATCGATGCTAATGCCGAATGCGTGCTCCCACTTCCCGTTACACTGCGCCTGATACCACCGTTGAATCTCCTGTAACTCGTTCATTAATCATTGTCTCATGAGTATTCAATCTGGGGTTTCTTCGTGGTTTGCTGGTGTTTCAGCATCGGGAAAGATTTCCTGTAATTCCACTCGCTTGCAGATGACAAATCCAGAATCAAACAGCAATGTTTTAACGTCACTTTTCATTTCAACGGATGGAACGAAGCGGGTTTTAAGTACGCTGGATAACGCTTCTTGATAAGCATCCAGTAAGGGTTTAGGCCCTTGCGCGAGTAATCCATTGCCATTATTGCCGAATGTCGGCTCGCCCTGATGCCGATAAGCGTTGATATAGCGGCTCATCGGGCGCCAGTCGTTGAGAATACGTGTGTGAACACTCCAGACTCGCCCAAGTAGTTCGTAGCTTGATGCTGTTGCTGTGGTGGAATAGTACAAGCCACCTCTCGGCGCGTTGTAGTCCCACAATAGTGGATGCTGATCGGTAAAGGTCAGCTCGCCTGAACTAGCAGGTTGAATGTCATGTTCGACAACGCCATAACAGCAAATAGTGAAATGGCGCAGATAAGATTCATGTGGCTCACAGTATACGGAGCAATTGTGTTGCTCGTCATAACGCCAGTTATCACAGCAAAAATGAATCATTAGCGTGTTTGCGTTGGTGTACTGCACGCTGGAAATATAGCCGTTTAAATCGTCGTATAGCGCATCGGCTAGCTGTTCAATATCCATATTTTTTATCCTTTAAGCTGCGGACTCCCAGAAGAAGTGCAGGTATTCCTGTTTATATTCGGCAAATACGGATACCAGCATAAACGTATTGCGGTTAAACATGGTTAATCCGTATCAGATTTCTCGGAAGATTTCCCTGCGGCCTTCCTCAGCTCCGTCACCGGCACGCCGCCGATTCCCCAGTTGTCCGTTTCGACTTCATCAATCACGACGACGGTGGTTTTTGGGTTCTTGTTTAGCACATCGACCAGCAGTTGGGTTACGCCCTCAATCAACTGACGTTTTTGCTCAGCGGTAGCGCCTTCATTGGTGATTTTGATGTTGACGTATGGCATGTGTTCTCCTGAATTATGGTTGTGGTCGACGGTAAGGGAAACAGAGTCCTGCCGCGATGAAAAGTGCTGCTGCGCTGCACAGTATCGCAGGTGCGATAGCGTTGGTATTCGTCAGGGCGCTGGTGAGCAGTGGGCCAAGAATTTGGCCAATGCCGTAAGTGAGCGTCACCAGACCAAGCAGGTTGATGCCGTGCGGCGCGCGTAGCCGTTTGGCTAAGGGCATCACCAGCGAGGTCGTTCCCATAAAGGTAGCACCAAAGCCGACACAGCTGAGTATCAACGCCGTGGGCGAGTGACTTAATAGCGTCAATAGGACGCATACGCCCTGAATGATCAGGTTTGCCGTCAGGCAGGGCAAGGTTCCCCAGCAGTTGGCGGCCCACAGCCAGAAAAAGCAGCCGGGAATGATAGCCAGCCCAACCAGCGACCAGAGATGAAGGGATAAACGCGGCATGTCCAGTGCCGTCACCATCAACGGCAGATAGGTGGCGATGATGATGTACCCGAATCCTGCAAGGCCATACAGCAGCGCAAGTCGCCTCCAGCTAAGCTGAGGCGACTCATCGGTATTCGTCAGCGGTTGCGGCACGACGCTGGATTTAGGCGGAGAAAGGATGAGTAAGGCAAACAGAAGTAGCGCGGAGAGCAGGGCGGCTCCCCACCATAATAGCTCGGCGGTGAGGGCGTAATGCCGTCCGATGATAATGTATTCATTGCCCAATACGATCCCCACGCCGACTCCGGCGTAGAGCGAGGCGATAACGTGAGTCTGCCTACTGTGATGCTGGGTGTGGTGCAAAATGGTCAACGAACCGAAGATCATCATCGCCGCGCTGGCGATCCCGGCGAGGAAACGAATGAGCATGGCCAGTGTCGTGCTGGTGGTCAGGGCCATCGCGAAGAGCAAAACGGCGGTCGCGGCGGCTGCGCTAAACAGCAGGAACATCGGTTGAGAGGTTGAGGCGCGACGACTGAAAGAGAAAAACAGGCTACCGAACAGATAGCCAGCGTAGTTCGCGCTGGCAATGTAGGAAAGCTGGTTGAAGGTGAAACGGCCTTCTTCCAGCATCACGGGCAGCATCGGCGTATACAAAAAGCGCCCAAGCCCCATTCCTAACGCCAGCACGATTGTCCCGAAAAGGGCAAGAGTCAGCGTATCCGAGAGGGGGATAAGGCGAGGACGATCCATCATGCGACAACCCAAAGTGCAGAGAATATGTCGTTATCCTGCCCGTTTTCTTATCAAATAAAAGTGAATAGTAATGAGCAGGTTGATGACGCAACGAGAACGTTTTGTGGCCGCTCTATTCGTTTGCAAATGAAAATCCAACATCAAGGCGTTGTGTTTCTATGCTCTCTCATTTCAAGGATATCGGACAATACATATTAGCTAGTGTCAGTCAGGGACTTGCAACGAGTCATCACTTTTCTCTGTTGTTAAATATTCGCTTACCCATAATAACTGTTAATACTGTCCTCAAGGATTTGGTATCCATTTTATTGATGAGTATAAGTTCTATTAATAATAGTTTCAAATGTTGACTATTAAATTAATTAATTCTTAGAAGGAATATTATTATCTAATGATGATTAGAACATGACGTGGTTTTTTAATATCGTTTATTGAATGTTGAAGATGTTGGGTTTTCTAAAAATATGAATGATTGCTCATTCTTATCTACCTTGGTTTTTTTCGGTCAGCACCAAGTTTTTTTTCTTCTGTAATGAAAATGAAATATAAACATACAATAATTTACACGCTTAGGGAAACAAGTGCGTTTCCATCTATATGGCTGAATTAGTGAGTGTTAGAAGCTAAACATAGCTAGAACTCCAGTCGCCTACGTTATGACTCATATTTATCATTCAAGTTGATAGATTTTCCTTTCAGGTAAATCCTGCCAATAACTGATTGTATGGTACGTCATGTCTATGTAGAACGTGATAATATAATTGCTGTCTGGACTAAACATGAAATTGGAATTTAAAACTAAATCTGACACACTTGCTGCCCTTTATCGTAATCTTAAATTTGCAAATATTTTGCCTAGTTATTCTTTCACCGTTCATGAATGGATATCTAACCGACATAAAGTAGTTGAACATGTACTTGAAGATGATAGCCTCACCTCTGATATTATTGTTCGTTCAAGTTGCACTCTCGAAGACGCTTGTTCCGGAAGCAGTGCTGGTGCTTTTCATTCAGCAAGAAGTTTACGCAAAGAGAATTCAATAACGAAGACGGTTAATGCCGTAATTGATTCTTATGGCCGAATTGATGCGTCTGATAAGGTTCTTGTTCAACCTTTTCTGAAAGGGACTAAAATGAGTGGGGTTGCGTTTAATCGCGATCCTCGAACTGGTTCACATTATGATGTCATAAATTATACTTTTAATGATGACACGTCTCTGGTGACATCTGGACGTGGAACCGATTTGCGGACATATATTTCATCGTGTAATTCTGAGGTTGAGCATGGTGAATTAAAAGGTGTCATTCTTCTCCTCCGAGAATTGGAATCCATTTATGGCGATCGGCCTCTTGATATAGAGTTTGCTGTCGATTCCGATCATCAGTTGATTTTATTACAAGTCAGACCATTTGTGGGCGTTCCTATTGCCAATGTGGAGGTTTGCAGACATCAGCAGCTTTTGCGTGAAATACAGGATGCGACTTCGGAGTTCCTGGCTCCAGATTCGCGCCTCTCTGGACAGAAAGGGTTGTTGGGGATTATGCCAGACTGGAATCCTGCCGAGATTCTTGGTGTCCGGCCCCGTCGATTGGCGTTATCTCTATATCGATTTCTTATAACGGATACCGTGTGGGCAACTGAGAGAAGGAAATACGGTTACAGGGATACACGATATATTCCATTGATTGTGAGTTTACACGGTATTCCGTATGTGGATGTTCGTGCGAGTTTCAATTCACTCGTGCCTGCGGATTTGCCTCAATCTATTTGTGATCGCTTTGTCTCATCTTGTTTACAAAGGCTTATTGATAATCCTCAATTGCATGACAAGGTAGAATTTGAGGTTATTCCTACGTGTTATACTTTTGATATTGATGCCAAACTCGACAAACTCTCGGATATTAATTCAGAAGATAAATTATCTATCAAACGTTCGCTGTTGAACCTTACGCAAAGCTATTTTTCGGGTAATGGTCGCAAAAGGATTGCATCCGATCAGGCGAAGCTCAACAAACTTGTTCAACTTCAGAGAGCGGGCGAGCAATCCAGCATTTCTGATGTAGCACGGATCTATCAAACATTGGTTGAATGTAGAAAATATGGGACGGCTCCCTTTGCTGGATTAGCTCGTGCTGCATTCATTGGTATGGATATTCTAAGGTCGGCCGTGAATCAGGGCATTATTTCCGAACAGACATATTCCCATTTTTTGGCTTCACTCAGAGCCCCTGCTTCCAGGCTTCTTGAAGACATGCCTCGCCTTGAACGGGATGATTTTTTGAGAATTTACGGCCATTTGCGCCCTGGAACCTATGACATAAGGGTTCCCTCCTATTCTCAGGACCCTGATCGGTATCTCTCATTTGATATGCCATTTAATAAAAATCGTATTAATTGGCAGCTTGATCCAGAAGAGGAAAGAGCACTGGAATCCGCTCTAGCGAAAGAAGGGCTGATAATCAGCGCGTATTCTCTGATGGAGTTTATACAGCAGGCCGTTGTCGCGAGAGAAGAAGCCAAATTTATCTTTAGCCGATCGGTATCACGTGTGTTGGATATTATTCGTAATCTTGGGCTGAAACTTGGATTTAACGAGGATGCCCTTTCAAACTCTGACATCATGGATATCATTGAATCACGAACAAACAGCAGTGGTCTGAAGAGAACATTGGAAGCGTCTATTTGCCGAGGAAGAGAGCATGACATAGAGACACATTCACTTACGCTTCCTCCACTTATCACTGCTCAGGGAGATGTTTCAGCCTTTCATATTCCCACTGCTCGACCAAATTTCATAACGAGAAAGGTTGCGGAAGGTTGTATTAGGTCTGCCGACAGTGAGGATTTGAAAAATGCAATTGTCATGATTCCTAACGCCGATCCTGGTTTTGATTGGTTATTCGGGAAAGGTATCCTGGCTCTCATTACCGCCTATGGTGGCTCTAATTCACACATGGCTATCAGGGCTGCTGAACTTGAGGTTCCCGCGATTATTGGGGCGGGAGAGTCGCTGTTTAATTCATGGTTATCTGCCAGAAAACTTCGTATTGATTGTTCCGTCGAACGTGTGGAGGTCATCGAATGAAATTCGCAGCTATCACCATGCGTAGTGACATGATTATTAGTCGAAATGAGCGGCGGGATAGCCTAGATGTACGATGGTATCCATTCCTTAATGCGTTAGGTGCTCAGCCTATTATCGTACCGAATGATCGCTTTATTGCCGAACAGATCCTAGTTAATAGCAATATTGATTTTATCGTTTTGAGCGGTGGAGGGGATGTTTCTTCTGTATCAGGAAGAAGAACGGAAAGAGATCAGGTTGAAGAAATTTTCCTGGCGTATTCAAGAGAAAAAAATATCCCAGTCATTGGTGTGTGTCGTGGGATGCAGAAAATGGTTGAGCATTGTGGTGGGAAATTACGAAAAGTCGAGCGGCATACCAATATAAGGCATCGGGTAACGGGTATTCATTATTCACAGGTTAATTCTTTTCATAATTATGGTATTGAAGAAATGCCTGAAAAGTTAATTCCTTTTGTATTGGCTGATGATGGCACTGTTGAGGCATTTTTTAGCAAAGAATTAAACTGGCTTGGAGTGATGTGGCACCCTGAGCGAGAAGAACCTTTTTCGAAAATTGATTTGATTACTATTATGAATTTTTTAAAAGGAGTTATACCATGCACGGTTTAATACTTGCTGCGGGGCGTGGTTCACGCTTGGGGGCATTAACCGACTCTGCGCCAAAGTGTACTATAAAAGTACATGGGGTTAGCCTGTTGGATAGACAGATCAATGCAATGAACCTTGCGGGCGTGAGAGATATTGCTGGTGTGACAGGATATTGTTCAGAATTAATTAATTGTTATTTTTCTGATAGCTTTAAAAACAAAGACTGGTCGCAAACGAATATTGCAGGATCATTATATTGCGCAGAGCCTTGGCTTAATGAAGGTACTACTATCGTTAGTTATGGGGATATTTTTTATCCTTCCAGCGCTGTTGCTTCTTTGATCGACGCCCACGGTGATATCGTTTTAGCTTATGATCCTAATTGGTTATCTTTATGGGAATCGAGATTCATTGATCCATTTTCTGATGCGGAAAATTTTCAGTTCATTGACGAACATGTCTCTGAAATATGCGGCCAAATTATATCCGAAAGTGGAAAGGACTCCATAGCAACAAGCAGGCGGAAGATGACAAAGATCGGTGGCCGTGCTGAGAGAAAATCCAGAGTAGATGGTCAGTATATGGGGCTTTTTAAAATTACGCCGAGCGGTTGGAAAGCACTTAAAGAATGTACAAGCGATCCTGATGATGGTGTGAATTTTTCTCAGTTAGATATGACATCGCTATTTTCCTTCGCGATCGATAAAGGTATTAGTATCTATTCTGTACCGATAAGCGGTCCATGGGGTGAGGTTGACCATCCAAGTGATATCTTACTTTATGAAAGAATGTACCCAACTATATAAAGTATTGTTCTAGAGTGGCTGTATTAATGATTTTTTTACTTTTATTACGATCTTACTGAGAGGAAGTAAATCCTATTCAATCGCGGGATATTCATCGCGAGGTAATAATTTCTATTGAAAATAGATAAAAAG
The DNA here is from genome assembly GCF_033898505.1 of Pectobacterium carotovorum. Classification (NCBI taxonomy): domain Bacteria; kingdom Pseudomonadati; phylum Pseudomonadota; class Gammaproteobacteria; order Enterobacterales; family Pectobacteriaceae; genus Pectobacterium; species Pectobacterium carotovorum. Next base: position 555,300 of record NZ_JAXAFK010000002.1, read on the forward strand.
GAAAATACCACCAGAACGGTGTCGATTCCATACGCATATCAACATAACCATATTAAAAAGGTAGAAAGACCAATGAAAATTCCTTCGCGCCAAAAATGCTACGAAATCTTTGATAATTATTCTGTTCCAAGCCCAATTCGCAGACATTGCGAAAAAGTTACCGATGTTGGGGTACTATTGGGACGTCATCTGCAGGTGGCTGGCGTTGAAATCGATATGAATTTATTGGAAGCCGGCTGCTTACTTCATGATGCTTTCAAGGCTGCATCTCTTAAATCACTGGAACCGCGTCCAGAATGGGGTTATGCACCCTCTGAGCGTGAAATTGAAATTTGGTCGGAACTGCGTGAACGTTATGAAGGTATGCATGAAACGTTGATCGTTGCCGAAATTTTTAAGAATGAATATCCAGAATTTTCCAACTTCCTGAAGATGATTGGTTCTACCGGTAACCCTTCGTATCTTCTTGGTGGCGTTGAACTTAAAGTGCTTCATTATGCTGACTGGCGCGTTCAACTGGTTGATATTGTTTCTTTCGACGATCGCCTTGCTTATCTTCGCGAAACATACCGGGAAAGTTGGGAAAAACACGGGGTCTCGTGGGATGAACGATATGATCAGGAAAAGCGTCTTGAAAAAGAAATTTTCATTCATCTGGATTTTGGACCTGATGATTTAAATATCGAGCTTGAGAATGCATCCCAAGTGACCGTCGAAGGAAAAGACTGATGGTTGAGATTGAACGCAAATTTCTTATCGCTTCGGATGAATGGCGTGAACGGGTTGTTGATCAGATTCGAATACGACAGGGCTATTTGACGTCTGATAACACGGTTAACTCAATTCGGGTAAGAACGGTAGGAAAAGAAGCCTGGATTACCATTAAAAGCGTTGGTTACTTAAAGCGTCAGGAGTTTGAATATAAGATTCCTTTCGACGATGCTCTGCAGATGCTTGACAATCTATGTCCTGGTTATATTACCGAAAAGATACGATATCGAGTCCTTGAAAAAGAAATTATGTATGAGGTGAATATATTTGAAGGTGTGAATGCAGGTTTAAGCATGGTTGAGGTTGAACTTTCAAGAGAAGATGAAGTTATTCAAATGCCATCTTGGGTCGGTCAGGAGGTTACACATGATAACCGATATTATGGTGCCTTTATTGGCGATAATCCCTATACATTATGGACGGTTGAAAAATGCTGATGAATGGAATTGTTAGTGATAATCGCGTAATAAAAGGGATTATTATTGAAGGAGTGGAGTGTAGTGGAAAGACCACACTCATTCAGCGTATTCGCTCTGATGTTATTTCTTATGACTGCATCATGCTTGGGCACCAAAGCGGTTCGCAATTTGACCGTTACATGCGAGATTACATGGTTAACGAGCGGGTAATATTCAATAGGTCTCATTACAGTGAATTTATATATAGTCGTTTATGGGAGCGGGGAGTTCCTTTCTCTACGTCAGAACTGGATGTATTGAATGATTATATTCATCGGAATTTTATTACCATTCTGTGTACCGCTGATGTCTGTTCCTTGGCTGAACGCTATGCCAAAAGACAGTACAAGCAGAAGGTAAATCTGAATGAATTGTCTGAAGTGAAATCTCTATTTGATGATGTACTTACTCCAAAAGCAGACTATATCTACAGCAGTAATGATGTACTGGAATTAGATAAAGTATTGGATTATGTAAAGACCAGATTAGATGTTCGGTCTAAGGGGCAAGTAGAGCGACTCCCTGATGTTTCAATGACTGCTTCTGCTGAGAAAGGGTAAATGATAATTACATGGGGTTTGGGCGCATCGCTTGCGCTACTGGCAGCCTGCACCTCGGCGATTGCTGCGACGACTGGCGTTGGCGGTGTACTCTTGCTGAGTGCGCTTTACATGCTTTTGCCCGACCCACGTCTTGTGATTCCAATGCATGCATGCGTCAGTCTTGTCAGCAATGCGACCAGATTAATTGCTTACTGGCGTTTTATCGATGTGGGTATTTGGGCGCGGTATATGATTGGCGCAATGCCTGGCGTGGCTGTCTCGACATTCATCCTGTATCGCTTATTCAGTGACTATGATGCAATATCACCTTACTTCATGATTATAATAGGAATTGTTGTTTGGTGGAGTACGTATTCTGGTTCAAAGAGGAGTGAGGTAGATCGTAGTCCAGCGGTGAATTTTTATGCGGTTGGAGCCTTTTCTGCACCTGTGAGTATGCTTTTTGGCGCGAATGGTGCTGTCTTAGCCCCCTATTTTCTTAAAACAGATATAGGGCGACAAAGGATTGTTGCTACATCCACTGCATGCCAATTTAGCCTCCATCTAATTAAAATTCCAGCAATCTACACGATTATTTATGGGCTGCTTTCAGGTGAAAATAGCAGTGTAGAATATGACTCAGTGGTATTGTCCGTATTTTCCATGGTTACCGCATCAATATTAGGGACGCTGCTTGGTGGGAAGTTACTAGAAAATATGAATGAAACAAAATTTAACATCATATATAGGACGGCTATGTATTTAATTTCATCAAAAATATTCATTTTTGATGGGTTGTTAAAAACACCGTTTTTTCACTAAAAAACTAATAATTAAATATATCAGAAAGGATAAGTATCATGCTATTTGAGAAAAATATTAGCCGTTGGAAACCAATGAAAGAAGTTAATTCACGTGAGTTTAAGGCATTGTTACGTCCTGATTTCTTTGAGGGATCTCGGGAAGAAGGGTACAAAATAGTTTGGGAAAGAATTAAACAGGCGAGTTTAGCTCATGGTTTTGGCGTAGAAGATGTATCGGATCCATTCAGTGAAACACACAAAATAAAAGAGTATTTTGATACTGAAGATCTTGCTTTGCGAAAAAGAGGCCTTCTTATCAGGCAAAATTCAAAAGTGATCGATGGTTCAGTGGTTTACCCTGCATCCTTAACAGCAAAAGAGCTAGGAAGAAATACTTACCGTGTTCTTGGCACAAGACTGGATTTCGCCGAAGGGATTACAGGGAAAAGTGAGGTTGAGGAAAAAATCGCATTGAATGATGAAGGTACACTTGATGGGTATGTTGAGATTAAAAGAAAGATCTATCTGAGCCAACCTCGTGAAGCAACTACACTCAGGTACTTTTCGGATATATTCCCGGAGCTTAAACATGTCAGAATGGATATTGACACCGAGCTGACATCTTACCGGATGCACAGCCATCGAATTTACCCTGGGGCTATTATTCTTACGGATAAGCGACGTATAACATTTGATATTGAAGCATGTTTATATGAGGGAGAAACCTCGCCATTTGTTGTGGGGTGCTCATATACCCTTGATACTCCAAAATATCATGATATGAACAAGTCACATAAAAAAGCAGAGGATTTTCTTTGCTCAGTTATTGAGGGGGCGTGTAAGGACTTAATTTACCCTGGTGCCGGGCGATGGTTGGGGTCGAAACTGTCAATGATGCTTGAGAAAAATACAAACCAAATTTTAGGTTTTGAGAATGTGTAAAATACACCTTTCTTCACGGTGCTATGGCTGAAGATACAAAGGCGTAGCGTTGTTCCGAAATATGACATTCTGATTAGTCGCGGAAAATGGCGTATCATCATTACAGTTTTAAAAGCCCTGACCTTGTGTCAGGGTAGGAATCTCTTCTTTGTTCTGTTATTCGGGTTAGGTAATAGAACGTTGGGGAGTCCTTCCAGCCATCGATCGCCGAGGTGTTTGCATGTCGTCTCCCATTGATATCGTCGAAAAGAAGCTGCTGTCCGACCACTGGTTTATTCTGCATAAATATGTTTTTGATTTAAAAAGAAAGAATGGCGGTGTAGTGCGCCAAATTCGTGAGGTTTACGACCGTGGTGATGGCGCGACGATTCTGTTGTACAACCGGGCGAAAGGCACGGTGATCCTGACGCGGCAGTTCCGTATTCCTACTTACGTCAACGGTAACGAAAGCGGCATGCTGCTGGAAGCATGCGCGGGTTTACTGGACGATCATTCGCCCGAAGAGTGCATCCGCAACGAGGCGATAGAAGAAACCGGTTATGCGGTCGGCAACGTTGAGAAGCTGTTTGATGCCTATATGTCGCCCGGTGGTGTCACAGAACGGCTGCACTTCTTTGCTGCCGAATACGATGAATCGCTACGGGATAACTCGGGCGGCGGTGTAGAAGATGAAGATATCGAAGTGTTGGAATTGCCGTTCAGCGAAGCCGTCGCGATGATGAACGATGGTCGGATTAAAGACGGTAAAACCATCATGCTGCTACAGCACGCGATCATCTGCGGCTGGTTTGCCAAGGCGTAGGCATGTTTTGCGGCACACGGGTATCCCCATGTGCCGCTTGATTTAGTGTGGTAACGCTTTCATTTTTGCGTAATTCCATGGTAAAGGTGTGATTATGGTTAATATTAGCTGAGTAGCCTTTTTATACTTTCATTTTTTGTTTTATTTTCAATGGTGTGTGATATTTTTTGTTTTTATTTTAATCGTTTTTATCGGCTGGCATGGGCTTTATGGGAGGAAAATTTTCCTGAATTTTTTGTATTTAGATCGAATATTTAGTCATTTCTCTCCCTGTTGTGTGACCCGTATCACCGGATGAAAGAATGTAAGCGGTGTAACTCGTTGCTTCATTATGCAGTAACTCATATTCTCTCTTTACAAAAAGTAAAGAAGGACTGCTCTGATGAAGATCAAGAATAAAGTATCTACCCTATTTGCAGTTTCATTCCTCACGCTGGGTTTATCGAGTCATAGCCTGGCTGCTGAAGTCACCGTGTGGGCCTGGGATCCTAACTTCAATGTCGCGGCAATGCATGAGGCATCGTCGATATATAAAAAATCCGATCCCAGTTTTAGTCTGAAAGTGATCGACTCAGGTAAAGAGGATATTGAGCAGAAATTAAATACCATGTTGGCTTCAGGGGTTAAAAACTCTCTTCCCGATATTGTGCTTATTGAAGATTATAATGCTCAGAAATACCTTCAGGCTTATCCTGATTCGTTTATCCCATTGCAGGATGCTATCGATTATAGCCAGTTTGCCCCTTATAAAACGAAAGTGATGACGGTAGGGAATAAGGTATACGGTGTTCCTTTTGATTCCGGCGTGGCGGGAATGTTCTATCGACTCGATTATCTGGAAGCTGCCGGATATAAAGAGAGTGATATGGTGAATATTACCTGGGATAAATATATTGAGATCGGCAAGCAGGTAAAAGCGAAAACCGGTGTTGATATGCTGACCTACGATATGAACGATGTGGTGCTTCCTCATATTATGATGCAGTCCGGTGGAGAATGGTTCTTCGATAATCAAGGACAACTCAATCTCACCAAAAACAATGCACTGAAAGAAACATTAAAAACGATTAAAGCGATTAATGACGCGAAAATTGCCCGTCCTATCTCTGGTTGGTCGAGTTTTGTGGGGAGTTTTAATGCCGGAAAATCGGCGAGTGTAGTTTCTGGTGTATGGGTGATTGGTTCAATTAAAAGCGCTGAAGATCAGAAAGGAAAATGGCGTGTCGCACCGATTCCACGGTTGAACCTCGACAACGCGGTACATGCCTCCAATCAGGGGGGATCGAGCTGGTATGTCTTAAAAGGGGGCAAAAACACCAAACAGGCGATTGAGTTTTTGCAGAAAACCTTCGCGGCGGATAGCAATATGTATCAAACCCTTTTGGTCGATCGTGGGGCGCTCGCCACCTTCCTTCCAGCCACTTCCGGCCCTGCTTACGCGGTACACGATCCGTTCTTTGGCGGGCAAGCCGTGTTCGCTGATTTTTCTAAATGGGTGACTGAAATCCCACAGGTTTCCTACGGTATGTATACCCAGGAAGTTGATAACGCCATTGCTGCTGAAATACCTGCATTACTGAAAGGCGATTCTGTCGATGACGTGTTAAAACGCGCTGAAACGACATTAAAAAATCAGATTATGCAGTAGCGAGTGTGAGCTTGAGGGCGGGAAGCCCTCAAGCATTTCTCTCCAGAAATCGATGGTGTGATAATGATGTATAAACCTAAAATGAATAGGCTTTATAACATTAACGGCTGGGCTTTTGTCGCTACCGCTGTTGGGTTAATTGCCTTAATGACGATATACCCTATTTTCAAATCACTTTGGCTCTCTTTTCAGTCTGGCCGTGGTGTGGTGACTCAATTTGTTGGCCTGGGAAATATCATTCGTTTATTCAATGATCCTATGTTCAAAACGGCACTTTGGAATACGCTGACCTTTCTGGTAATCCAAGTCCCGATTATGATTTTATTATCATTGGCTATTTCTTCTTGTTTGAATTCGTCTCAGCTTAAATATCGCCAGTGGTTTAGAATAGCGATCTTCTTACCCTGTGTGACTTCACTGGTTGCTTACTCAATTCTTTTCAAAAGTATGTTTGAACTGGACGGCGTAATTAATTCATTCTTGCTGTTTATTCATGTTATTGACGATCCGATCCCGTGGCTATCCGATCCTTTCTGGGCGAAGGTGACCATCATTATTGCCATTACATGGCGTTGGACAGGATATAACATGATATTCTACCTTTCCGCAATGCAGAATATTGATAAGTCGATTTATGAGGCCGCCCGAGTTGATGGCGTCAGCCCAATTAAGCAATTTTTCTTCATTACGATACCTTTATTGAAACCGGTTATTCTTTTTACCAGCGTGACATCAACTATTGGTACATTACAGTTGTTTGATGAAGCGATGAATATTACGAATGGCGGCCCGGCAAATGCGACGCTGACGTTATCGCTTTATATTTATAACCTGTCATTCAAGTTTGTGCCTAACTTTGGCTATGCGGCAACGGTTTCCTACGTCATTGTTGTTTTTTCAGCAATATTGGCACTGATTCAGTTTAAAGCGGCGCGGAAGGGATGATATGAGAAAAAGTAAAGTTAACAGCATACTCATGCATGTTTTTCTCGTGTTGATGAGCATTTTTTCGCTTTTCCCTTTCTATTGGATGGTGGTGTCGAGCACGAATAGTACTAGCCAAATCAACATGGGGAAATTCACGTTTGGCGATCAATTACTGGTCAATTTTACCAATCTGACGAGTCAGGTGGATCTGGCGCTGGTGTTCTGGAACACGTCAAAAATTGCGTTGATCAGTACGGTGTCAACGCTTGTCGTGTGCTCTGTCGCAGGCTATGCGTTTGAAATTTATGCCAGCAAGAATCGTGAACGTGTCTATGTGGCGCTATTAACGACGATGATGATTCCGTTCGCGGCATTAATGATCCCGCTTTTCACCATGTTTGGTAAGGCGGGGTTACTGGATACGCATTTTGCTGTGATCATGCCGACAGTGGCCGGTGCATTTATTATTTTCTACTTTAGGCAGTGTACTAAAACGTTTCCGAGAGAGTTGATCGATGCTGCGCGGGTGGAAAGCGTCGCTGAGTGGAAAATTTTCCTGTATGTCTACGTGCCGATTATGCGAGCCAGTTATTCCGCTGCTTTTATTATTGTTTTCATGACGTCATGGAATGCCTTTCTCTGGCCGCTTATTGTCCTTCAATCTAATGAATTAAAAACGATTAATCTGGTGCTATCGAGTTTTGCTTCCGCTTACTCTCCAGACTTCGGATTGATTATGGTTGGAACGGTTATTTCTACACTTCCCAGTTTACTTATCTTCTTTGCCATGCAGAAGCAATTTATCGCCAGCATGACGGGAGCGGTAAAGTAATACGCTCTCAATGGAAAATTAAAGTTTGAGGTTCACATGGCTGATATTTTACTAAAAAATATAGTGAAACGTTACGATAAGACGGAGACGATCCATCGTATCAATCTTGAAATTAATTCTGGCGAGTTTGTGGTATTCGTTGGTCCATCGGGATGCGGTAAATCGACGTTGCTGAGAATGATCGCTGGACTGGAAGAGATCACGGATGGCGAAATTCATATTGATAACCGTTTAGTTAACCATTTTGATCCCGCAGAGCGAGGGATTGCGATGGTTTTTCAATCCTATGCGCTGTACCCGCATATGACAGTGGCTGAAAACATGGGATTTGGGTTAAGAATGAATGGACACCCCAAAGCCGAAGTCGAAAAAATGGTGCGAAAGGCGGCGATGACGCTTCAGCTAGAAGGATTGTTGGATCGTACACCGAAACAACTGTCTGGTGGCCAACGCCAGCGCGTTGCGATTGGACGGGCCATTGTACGCGACCCTAAAGTGTTCTTATTCGATGAGCCTCTATCGAACCTCGACGCCGAATTACGTGTGGAAATGCGTTTGCAGATTGCCCGGCTGCACCAGGAAATGCGTAATACCATGATATATGTGACGCACGACCAGGTGGAAGCAATGACGCTGGCGGATAAAATCGTGGTGTTAAACAAAGGATATATTGAGCAGGTTGGCACACCGATGGAGTTATACCATAAGCCGGAGAATCTTTTTGTTGCCGGTTTTATCGGTTCGCCGAATATGAATTTTCTACCAGGTGAAGTGCTACAGGTGGAAGGGAATAACGTGAGTATCTTGATTAATCAGCTCAATACACTTTCCATTAATCTTGCTAACCACGGATTATACACCGATCAGAAAATTACCGTGGGTATTCGCCCTGAACACCTGAGCATTGACCCGAATGGCGGAGACGTCAGCTTGTCGATCAATAGTGAGGTCACTGAAAGGCTGGGTAATGCCACGTATATTTTTGGTGCTTACTCTGGTGTGAGTCATTTCAAGGTGCATTTGTCGGGTGACAACAGTATTGCGCCTTACTCAACGATTCCGCTGACATGTCGTAGTGAGAATCTACATTTTTTTGATGAAAATGGAAAAAGAATTAATTAAAAAATAAATGCTTGTCATGGCGAGAATAACGCCATAGCAAGCGTCATGTAGAATAAGTGAAAAACTCAGGAAATTAGCTAAGCAGCCATTAATATTGGCTGCTTGGCTTCTTATGTGAGATTTATTTTTATAAATCTCGCGCGCTATTCTTGAATCTGTACCTGGGTATTTATGTCATAAATACCATTTAAGAGTGTTACCTCAAGGAGAAATGAATGAAAAAGAATAATTATTCAGGAATGATCTCTGTATTGTTAATGCTATTTATAGGGTTCATGGCGACCAGTCTGGCTAAAGCGGCGCAGCCGTTTGCTTATGGCGCAGATATTGGTTGGGTAAAGCAATTGGAAGATCGGGGAGTAACCTGGCGTGACGATACCGGAACCCAGCGTGATGTATTACAGATCTTGCGCGATCACGGCATAAACGCTGTGCGGTTGCGTATTTTTGTTAACCCCGATCCTAGTGCGCTATGGCATAAAGATAATACAACCTGGACGATGCTCGGCTATACGGATAAAACCCGTGTGGTGAATGCCGCACAGCGTGCCAAAGCGATGGGAATGCGCGTCATGGTGGATTTTCACTACAGCGATGTTTTCGCGGATCCGGGTCATCAAATCAAGCCGGCAGCGTGGGCTAACTACAATCTTAGCCAGTTAACGACGGCCGTTTATAATCACACTCATGAGGTGATGAGTGCGTTGATATCCGCAGGCGTGACGCCTGAGTGGGTGCAGGTCGGCAACGAAATGAACCCGGGAATTTTACTACCGGAAGGCAGTACAAGTCGGTTTGCCAACTTAACGCAGCTACTGAATGCGGGCTATGATGCGGTTAAAGCGGTCAGCCCTTCCTCTAAGGTCATCAGCCACTTGGCGCATGGGAATAATAATTCAAACGCTCGCTGGTTTTTTGACAATTTCCTCACCACGCACGGTGGGAAAACCGATGTGATTGGCTTTTCATTCTACCCCTATTGGGAGGGGAAAAATTATTGGGAGCTCACTGGCGCACTGGCTAGCAACCTCAACGATATGGCGAGCCGCTATGGTAAGGAAGTCATGGTCGTTGAAGTTGGCGGCTTGGAAACTAACCCGACAGACAGTTACTGGACGATTAGGGATACGATTAATCTTGTTAAAGCGGTGCCGGGAAATAAAGGAATTGGGGTTTTTTATTGGGAACCTGCGGGTAATGCCAGCGTGTTGCCGGATGGCTATGCATTAGGTGCGACGACGCGAGTTTCAAACAATGTATTGCAATTTACCCGGGCATTGGACGCATTTGCCGAATCGCAAATCAATTTCATCAATGGAACACGTTATAAGATCGCTAATCGGCATAGTGGTAAATCGCTCAATGTCGTGGGTGGTTCACATGAAGATAACGCATGGCTTGAGCAATACAGCGATGGTAACTGGGACAGCCAGCGTTTTTATTTTAACGCGGTTGGTAATGGTTATTTTAATCTGGTGAATGTTAATAGTGGCAAGTACATCGATATTGCCTCCAGTGCCAATGACGAGGGAGCGCAAATTATCCAAATGTATAACACCGGCCATTTTAGCCAGCAATGGCTGATTTTAGATGCGGGTGATGGCTACTATAAAATCATGAATAGAAATAGCAGAAAGCTTTTGGATATCAGTAGTCGTTCGACAGAGAATGGCGCATCCGGTATTCAATGGAATGATAACGGAGGATGGAATCAGCTGTGGAAAATAACCGCTAATTGATGCTCTCTGGCCGCGTAGCTTGTTTACGTGGCCATTCTATGAGTAACGGCAGAAAGGGAAATATTATAAAAGGACATCGTTACATCGTGCTGAGAGTGAAGCTTTCACGCCAGACCATCTCATAACCAACCTGTACGTGTTTCTTATAATAGCGTCCCGCTACCAGCTCTAAAAACAGATCGACGGCGGCTTCGCCCATTTCAGTCGGGTAGAGCCGCATTGTCGTCAAGCTAGGGCTGAGATGCTGTGCCGTGGGGATATCATTCATCCCGATCACTTTTATTTGTCTGGGAATGGCAATACCTTTCTCTTGAATCGCCCGGTACACGCCAATAGCGATAATGTCTGTTGCGGCGAACACGACATCAGGCCACTCTTTTTGTTGCAGCAACTCATTCATCGCCTGATAGCCGGACTCAATACAGAATAGCTGGCTGACCTTGCATCGCGACTCGTGGTAGATACCGTATTTTTGGGTTATCTCTTGAAATACATGCAGTCGGCTTTCATTGTTCCCTATAAATGCGGGGCGCTGAGCGCCGCTCTTAACAATGTAATGTAATACTTCACGTGCAGCCGCTTCTCGATCAAAAAGCACTGCGTCACATTTTTTATCGAGGGGGGCAGAATCGATAAAGATCAGGTTTTTATTTAATGAATAGATCAAGGCGATGTCGCTATCGCTAAAGTGACCTACGCAAATGATCGCCTGCGCCTGCACTAAAGTATGGCTGTTGGAGGATAAATTTGTGGTGAATAGATTGCGTAACGAAATATTAAAATGGTGGCAGCGGTTTTCAATACCAATGCGCATTGCGGTGAAATAAGGGTCGTTGAGTTCTTCTGAGGGCGTAAGAAAGTGGACGACGGCGAGATTTAATACATTGTCGTTATCCATTTTGAAATGAGAGCGTACAACAAGCGAATTCTCTAACCTTTTTTTCTGCTGCTTACGTTGTGTCGGCGATAAATAGGCCAACTCTTGGGCAATTTTTTTGATGAGTTGACGCTTTTCTTTGGTTATGGACAGGCTGGGATCGTTATTCAGTACGCGAGAAACGGTTGAGGCTGCCACTCCGGCTTTTTGAGCGATATCGGTAATCGTTGCCACAAAAAATTTTCCGTCATTTGCCTATGAGGCTGATAGTAGCCAATGCCTTATTGATTGAACATGCCCAGTAACCAAAAATGCGATGAAACCTTCAGTAATCGCCGTGTCACCCGCGCGGGCTGTATCCTGTCCCTATGGGGCTATCAGGGATGGGTTCTTGTGCGTGGGGTCTTGCGCGTATTGTGCTTGTGAGGTCATCAGAACGAGGAACAGCAGCGGCAGGAAAACCTCTTACCAACCTATCGCCTATTGGGAGCGCTTTATTGTTCCGGTGTGATGCGGACGATATGAATAATCAGGTACAGCATTTCATCGTTAGAGATGTCGATGTTGAGCAGGTTGTGAATATAGTCTTTGATCAGTCGGCTACATTTGTACGCATCAGGGTACTCTTTGGTCACCTGTTCAAAAATAAAGTCATCATTGGAATGAATCAGGCTATTTTCTAACAGACGCTGAATAAAGAATTGCATATGCGTCAGGAAACGAGAGTAGTTAATGGATTCTTTATCAATCACGATATGGAAGTTGTACTGAATGATATTGAAGATATCTTTCAGCATTTTGACCGACTGGAGCGTGTTCTCCATATTCTGGACGTCGGTTTGGGCGTTGACCAAATGGAAAGCGATATTGCCTGCTTCTTCTTCGGGTAATTCCAGGTTCATTTGCCGGTTAATGTCGTTGAGCGCCCGTGAGGCAATCGCAAACTCCTGGGGATAAAACCGTTTCACTTCATAAAGCAGACGGTTTTGTATACTGATGCCTTTGCGGTAGCGCTCAATCGCAAAGCTGATATGGTCAATCAATGTAAAAAAGACCTGTTCGCTCAGGCGGCCATGAAGCTGCCGGTTTGCATCATCAATAATCTTATTCACGATATGAACATATTCTTCCCCGACGTGCTCAATCAGGCGGGCGAATTCGCGCGGTGATGTACCATTCTTGAGAATAAAGGTCTTCTCAATTTTGGCTGGATCGAGAATATCGCCGGTTTTGCTGTTAAAGCCGATCCCTTTCCCCATGACAATGATTTCGTTGTTATCTGCATCAGAAGATAACACCAGGCTATTGTTCAGTATTTTTATTGCTTTTATCGGTTCAGCCATTATGCGTTTCTTGAGTGATATCAGTGGGTACGTCAATGAAGGAAAAGCCCCTTCCTTATTTTTCACGTTGCGGAGCATTGGCATTCCGCAGCGTGAATGATTCAGAGTCTGGCTTATCCCTGTGTTAAAACGGCGTGCCGGGCCTCGGTATCACGGGGCGCGAGGAAATAAGCGCCCTCCATTTGATTCTATGACACCTTGATACCAGTAAAAACTTTTCTTTTTGATGCGGCGCAGATCTTTCAGATCGAATTCATCGCGGTTCACATAGATAAATCCGTAGCGTTTACCGTAGCCCTGATGGGTGCTGACCACATCGATCGCCGACCACGGACAATAGCCAATAAGATCAACACCATCGCTGATGGCGAGCTGCATCTGTTCAATATGACGGGCAATAAAATCGATGCGGTATTGATCGTCGATCGTACCGTCGGCTTCCAGTTTATCCGGTGCACCCATGCCATTTTCCGTAATCAGGATCGGCAGATGATAGCGCTCGTAGGTTTTACGCAGCGTTAAGCGCAAGCCAACGGGGTCGATCACCCAGCCGTAAGGCGTTTTATCGACGTGCGGATTGTCTGCCGCGCGATAAACGCCGGGTTCGCCCAGCATGATTTGCTGATCGCCCGCGCGGGCGCTGACATCCGATGCATCGCCTTTGCTGGCGGCAATGGTCGCGGTGGAGTAGTAGTTAATCGCCACGTAGTCGGGCTTTCCTGATTGCAGGATGTCGTCATCGCCGGGCAATGTCTCCGGCGCGAGACCGCGATCTTCCAGATAACGCCAGGCCAGCGCGTTGTAGCGGCCGTGCACCGCGACATCCAGAAAGCTCCAGCAGCGCAGCGTTTCCCAGTTGTGCGCGGCGATGGCATCTTCCGGCTTGCTGGTGGCCTGATACATAGAAGTGGTATTGATTGCCGGACCGATCAGGCCGTTGGGCGCGAGTTCGTGGCACAGCGCCATAACCTGCGCCTGCGCTAACAGCATGTGATGGTTCTGCTGGTACAGCGCTTTTTTGGATGGCAAAACGCCGCCTTCCGGTAGACCAATCGCACCGGGGTGCAGAATCATGGTGTTCTGCTCGTTAATCGTCAGCCAGTATTTCACCTTGTCGCCGAAATGGGTAAACAGCGTGCGGGCGTAGTGAACAAAGGCGTCAATCGTCGCGCGGTTCTGCCAGCCGCCCTGGGCTTCCAGACAATAAGGCAAATCGAAATGATAGAGCGTGACGACCGGTTCAATATTGTGTGCGTTCAGCTCATCAATCAGGCTGTTGTAAAACGCGATGCCCAGCGGATTGATGGCACCGGTACCGTCGGGAAGAATGCGTGTCCAGGCGATAGAGAAGCGATAGGCCTTTAAGCCCAGTTCCGCAAATAGTTGCACGTCTTCTTTAAAGCGGTGGTAGTGGTCGCTGGCGACGGTGAAATCGGCGGTGTTGTCCGGGTGCTGGCATTTATCAATGATCGACGGGCTTTTTCCATCGGCCTGCCAGCCTCCTTCGACCTGATAAGCCGAGGTTGAGGCTCCCCATAGAAAGCCCGCAGGGAAATGTTTTTGCTGTTGGTAATGCATATTTTTTCTCACATCTGGGAAGAGGCATCGGGCAGGGCACCCAATGCCTCTATGGGGATTAGGCGTTCACTTTAATGATTGTGTCCAGTGGTGCGATCGGCTGTGGTTCGGTACAGACGACGCTGGCGTAGTCATCGCTGTTGATGATCACGACGGGCGTAATCGGGTCGTAGCCCAGACGCGTGATTTCATTGAGATCGAAACTGATCAACCTGTCTCCCGCGCTAACCCGGTCGCCCGGTTTGACATAGCCGGTAAAGTGCTTGCCGTTGAGATTCACCGTATCAAGGCCGACATGAATCAGTAATTCCAGACCGCTGTCAGCGCGGATACCGACGGCATGTTTAGACTCAAGGAACGTGATGATTTCGCCACTAATCGGCGCGACTACTTCGCCGCTGTCAGGAATAATCGCCACGCCTTGTCCCAGTAGTCCCTGTGAGAACACGTCATCGTTGATGTCATTCAGCGCGACCAGCTTGCCGGACAGGGGACTCATAATCGCTTGTGGTTCAGTATGGCTTTCCGTCGCCAGCGGCTTTTGGGTGGCTTCTTTTTCCGGTGTTGACGGGTTATTGGTGGTTGGTGTGGTGTCAGTTTCATCCACCGGATCGTCGAATCCCATGATCCAGGTGAGGGCAAACGTGACGACAATCGCGATGGCGCAGGTGATCAAGGCATGGACGATGTTCATCGGGTTTTCGCCAATAAAAGCAGGCAGCGCCGCGAGACCTGGTGAGACGAAGGCGTAGCGAACCAGCCCGGCCAGCCCGGCATAGATACCCGCACAGCCCCCGCCAATCATGGCGGCAATCAGCGGTTTTTTCAGCTTCAGCGTTACCCCGTACAGGGAAGGTTCGGTGATACCCAGCAGTGCAGTAAAGCCCGCCGAAGAAGCCAGCTGTTTCAGATTCTTGTTCTTGGTTTTAAACGCCACGCACAGCGTAGCGGCACCCTGTGCAATGTTGGAGGCCAGCATGCCAGGCCCGTTGATCATCTCGAAGCCATTGCGGGTAAGCTGCGAGGTGGCAATCGGCGTCATTGCCCAGGCGGTACCAGTGATGACCAAAAACGGTTGCAGGCCGCCCATCAGCATCGGAATGAGCCAGCTCGCCTTTCCGTCGATGATCGCCGCGCCGCTGGCGACCAGATCGTTGAGGAAAATCCCGAAAGGCCCAATCACTACCAGCGCGAGCGGTGCGGTAAACAGCAGCACGATCATCGGCTTGGTGAAGAAGGTGATCATCGATGGCGAGACTTTTTCAGCGAATCTCTCGATGTAGGACATGATCCACACGGTGAGAATGATCGGCAATACCGATCCGGCATAGTCCGCCAGCCGTACCGGAATGCCGATAAAGCTGATCGGGCCGCCGGAGGCCAGTAGCTGAGCCAGATTCGGGTGCAGCAATGCGCCAGCAATCGTCATCGCCAGAATCGGGTTACAGGCGAACTTGATGGAGGCACCGTAGGCCAGCAGAACAGGCAGGAAGAAGAAGGCCGCATCGGAGATGGTGTCCAGCAGGCGATAGGTCGTGCTGTCGGCGGAAATTAACCCAGCCAGCTTGAGGATCGCCAGCAGCGCTTTAATCATCCCTGCGCCGGTAATCGCCGGGATAACGGGTGTGAAGGTGGTGGAGATCACGCTGATGATTTGCGAGAAAATGCCGCCTTTCTTCTGTGGTTCCTTACTGCCGGCGCTACGCTGGCTGTTCATCTCGCCAACCTCGTTCAAAATCGCGCGGTAGGTGATCTGGACATCGTTGCCGATCACCACCTGAAACTGGCCGCCGCGATCGACGACGCTGATGACGCCGGGGAGTTTGGCAATCGCCTCGGCCTGTACGGCATGGCTGTCGTTAAACTCAAAGCGTAAGCGGGTGGCGCAGTGGGTCAGCTTGCTGACGTTCTGCTTGCCGCCGCTTAACGCGAGGATGTCGACCCCAAGTTTTTGATAATTCATTTTTTGATGATCCATAGTTTTACCCTGTGTTGGCGCCAATTAGGCCAAAAAAAAAGACCAAAATAAAAATGCACCTCTTAAAAAGAGGAAATGCATTTTTACTTTGGTCTTGCCTGCCGTAGCAGTAGCACGCCGCGATAAAAATAGGCTGGTGCAACTTATGGTGTTGCGCCGCAATATCAGCATGCGGCGCTGGCGTTATGCAATGTACTCAGGTGAATTAATTGATCTGGATCACAAAAAATGTTGCCGTTTGCGATCCTTTTGCGTACAACATCGCAGTCTTATCGTGTTGCCGCAGAGCGTTACTTCAGCAATGCCTGCGCTTTTTCCACCACGTTATCGACGGTGAAACCGAACACGTCAAACAGCTGCTCAGCTGGCGCCGATTCGCCGAAGCTAGTCATGCCGACAATTGCGCCGTTCAGGCCAACATACTTGAACCAGTAGTCCGCGATACCCGCTTCGATCGCCACGCGCGCCGATACCGCTTTCGGCAGCACGGCTTCACGGTAGGCTGCATCCTGCTTGTCAAACGCATCCGTAGACGGCATCGACACCACGCGTACCTTGCGGCCTGCGGCAGTCAGCTTGTCATACGCGCCGACAGCCAGTTCGACTTCAGAACCGGTGGCAATCAGGATCAGCTCAGGCTGGCCGTCGCTGTCTTTCAGCACGTAGCCGCCTTTCGCCACGTTCGCCAACTGTTCAGCAGTACGTGACTGCTGCGCCAGGTTCTGACGGGACAGGATCAGCGACGTCGGGCCATCCTGACGCTCAATGGCGTATTTCCACGCCACCGCCGTTTCCACCTGGTCTGCCGGACGCCAGTTGCTCATGTTCGGCGTCACGCGCAGACTGGCCAGCTGTTCAACCGGCTGGTGCGTCGGGCCGTCTTCGCCCAGACCGATGGAGTCGTGGGTGTAAACGTAGATGCTGCGGATTTTCATCAGCGCGGCCATACGCACGGCGTTACGCGCGTATTCCACGAACATCAGGAAGGTCGCGGTGTACGGCACAAAGCCACCGTGCAGCGCAATCCCGTTGGCAATCGCCGTCATGCCGAATTCGCGCACGCCGTAGTGGATGTAGTTGCCCGCGTGGTCTTTATCCAGCGATACCGAGCCGGACCAGATGGTCAGGTTACTCGGTGCCAGGTCGGCAGAGCCGCCCAGGAATTCTGGCAGCAGCTTGCCGTAGGCTTCCAGCGCGTTCTGTGAGGCTTTGCGGCTGGCGATTTTCGCCGGATTGGCCTGCAAATCGTCGATAAATTTCTGTGCGTCCGCCTGCCAGTTGGCCGGCAGTTCACCGCCGGTGCGACGTTTGAACTCGGCAGCCAGTTCCGGGTACGCGCTGGCGTAGGCGGCAAACGCCTCGTCCCAGGCCGCTTCCTTACGCTGACCGGCTGGTTTGGCGTCCCAGGCGGCATAAATGTCAGCCGGGATCTCAAACGGTGCATACGCCCAGCCCAGCTGTTCGCGGGAGGCCGCCACTTCTGCATCGCCCAGCGGCGCGCCGTGGGAATCGTGCGTGCCAGCCTTGTTCGGTGAACCGAAGCCAATCACGGTTTTGCACATCAGCAGCGACGGCTTGTCGGTTACCAGCTGAGCTTCGCCGATGGCGCGTTTGATGGCGTCCGCATCGTGGCCGTCCACGCCGCGCACAACGTGCCAGCCGTAGGCTTCAAAGCGGGCCGCGGTATCGTCGGTAAACCAGCCTTCAACGTGGCCGTCGATGGAGATGCCGTTGTCATCATAAAACGCGGTCAGTTTGCCGAGCTTCATGGTGCCGGCCAGCGAGCAGACTTCGTGGGAAATCCCTTCCATCATGCAGCCATCGCCCAGGAAGGCGTAGGTGTGATGGTCGACAATCTCGTGGCCCGGACGGTTGAACTGCGCCGCCAGCGTGCGCTCGGCAATCGCCATACCGACCGCGTTGGCGATACCCTGACCCAGCGGGCCGGTGGTGGTTTCGACGCCCGCGGTGTAGCCGTATTCGGGGTGACCCGGCGTTTTGGAGTGCAGCTGGCGGAAGTTCTTCAGTTCTTCAATCGGCAGGTCGTAGCCGGAGAGATGCAGCAGGCTGTAAATCAGCATGGACGCGTGGCCGTTGGACAGCACGAAGCGGTCGCGGTTGGCCCAGTTGGGGTTGGCCGGATTATGGTTGAGGTAATCGCGCCACAGCACTTCGGCGATATCGGCCATGCCCATCGGTGCGCCCGGGTGACCGGATTTGGCTTTCTGCACCCCATCCATGCTCAGCGCGCGGATAGCATTGGCAAGTTCTTTACGAGAGGACATGCTTGACTCCTGAAATTACAGCTTGGCTGCCAGCAGCGCTTCCAGCTTTTGTTGATCGGCTGCGAACAGACGAATGCCTTCCGCCAGTTTATCGACGGCCATCGGATCCTGATGATGCTCCCAGCGGAATTCAGCTTCAGAGAGCGGAGAGGGATGATGGAACGCTTCAGTTGATGGCGTCAGCTGGCGTTCAACGGGCGCATCGCTGTTTTTCAACTGCTCCAGCAGCGCAGGGGAGATCGTCAGGCGATCGCATCCCGCCAGCGCCAAAATCTGCTCCACTTTGCGGAAACTGGCGCCCATGATCACGGTTTGGTAGCGGTGGCGTTTGTAGTAGTCATAGATATTACGTACGGAGATGACGCCGGGATCGTTTTCTGCCTGATAGTCGCTGGTGGGCTGCCTTTCCTGATACCAGTCATAAATCCGGCCCACAAACGGGGAGATCAGAAAGACGCCTGCTTCGGCACAGGCGCGCGCCTGCGCGAATGAGAACAGCAGCGTCAGGTTACAGTTGATCCCTTCTTTTTCCAGCTCTTCAGCCGCGCGAATCCCTTCCCAGGTGGCGGCGAGCTTGATCAGAATGCGTGAGCGCGGAATCTCTTTTTCCTGATACATTCCAATGAGCTTGCGTGCTTTCGCCACGCACATACCGCGATCGAATGAGAGGCGGGCATCCACTTCGGTGGAGATACGTCCCGGAATGCTTTTCAGCACTTCCGCCCCGATGTTTACCGCCAGTCGGTCGCTGGCGTTGATGAGCTGAGTCTCTTTGCTACCGCCTTGCTGGTGCGCGTAAGCAATCGCGTCATCAAACAGCGGCTGATACTGCGGCAGCGTCGCAGCCTTGAGAATCAGTGAGGGATTCGTGGTGGCATCTTGCGGTGAAAATTGACGAATGGAGTCGATATCGCCGCTATCAGCGACCACCACGGTAAATTGTTTAAGGGCTTCGAGTTGGTTCATGAGTGAGCTCCTTGGCATATCAAAAAAGACAATGAGCGGAATCGTGTCCGCCGCGCCATGCCACACTGCACCATTAGTGGGCAGAATGACATGCGCTTTTTCTGATTACTGTCATTGGAAAAGACGTTGCGAAGAGGGACATGCGCGGCGTGGTTGTGCGAACGCCGCCGCCAGCGGTGCTTAACGGGCGCTTTCCTGATGCTCGTAATAGCCGATTTTTTCAACCTTCGATGCGGAGCCGCCGCCTTCAAACTCGGCATCCAGCCAGGCGCCCACAATCTCTTTTGCCAGTTCGGGGCCAATGACCCGCGCGCCGAGCGCGATAATTTGCGCATTGTTGCTTTTTCTGGCCCGTTGAGCGGAATAGGTGTCATGGCACTGTGCTGCACGTACGCCGGTGACCTTATTTGCCACAATGCTCATACCGATGCCGGTGCCGCACAGCAGGATCCCACGTTCGTACGTTCCTGCTTTAATCGACACCGCGACCGCATGTGCGACGTCGGGGTAGATGGTGTTGTCCTGATTTTTGTCGCTGCTAAAGTCGACCCAGGGAATAGTGAGCGAGTCCAGATAGCGAGTGAGAATATCGCGTAAACTCCAGGCGGCATCATCTGCGCCAATAGCGATTGGTTTCATGGCGATTGTCCTTATTTCGTTAAAAATAAATGCTTGTTAAAAGTAAATACGTATTAAATATAAAGGTTGATTAAAATAGTCGAGTCTTCCTGTCTGGCGCGTTATGACTCTTCGAAAATCGTCATATTCCCCTGTGCCGATAAGGCTGTGGGCACTGGCCCCATCAGATGAAGGGTGCCGGGCAACTCCGCCTTTTCTGCTCCATCAAATAACAACGTGATGTGCCCTAGTTCTTTCAGGTTTTGGCTGGCGACGTCACCTATTGCGCTGATCGAATAGATGACGCCGAATAATTCCATTTTCTGATGAACGGAAAGCGGCTGAATTAACGTTCCATCACGATGGGTGATGCAATAATCTCTAATGTCTTTAGGTGCATTATCGCTGAAAAGAATAAGGCGTTTCTCTGCCAGAAATAATGCCGCATTGTCTCCCACCGTACTTATTTTCGCCTGCCAGATAATCCGTCTCATTCTTTCTGACCTTATTTGGGTTTATCGGCTTGCGTATTCAGCGACGGAGGTTGTTCAGCCGGTAATGCATTATTTTCTTCGCCCGATGGAATGATGCCCTTTTTCTTTAGCCGATTATCAAACCAGGCGACGAGCACGGGCGCGGTGAGCATGGTAATAATGCTGGCCGTTGCTAACTGCGCCGTGGCGGAATCAACAAAAACCTGAAGGCTGGGGTCGGCCTGCGCCACCATGGCTGGCGTGAGGGCCGAGCTGGCAGCGGTGGTGCCAAGTGCAGCGCCCAGCGCCGTTTTTCGTTTCAGGAAGAGGTTGTACAGGAAGTAGAAAACCAGCCCGGTTATGGCGGAAATGATGCCCAGAACAATGCCGGATAAACCCGCAGTAAAGACGGTGTGCATGCTGGAATTGGCGCCGATAGCGAAGGACATGATGATAATGACCAGCGGCTGAGACGCGGCACAAAGCTGTTTGAATTTCTCGTCAAGGTTGCCCCACAGCATGCCGATGATCAGCGGGATGAGCATGGAGAGCAGGGCAGCAAACGGTATATTGGCTAAACCGCTGACGCCGAGAACCACCATCGTGACGAAGGGGCCGTCTTTAATACAGAACACGGAAATCGCGCCCGCATCGCTGGCATCGCCGTAGTTGCTGCATAGCGCAATATACAATGAGCTGTTTGAACTGGTGATACAGGCAATAAACGCCAGCGTTGAAATTCCGAAGAAACCGGCGGGGCCAAAAAAAGTCCCCATCAGCCATACCGCCAGCGCGCCCGCACAGAATTTCAGCATGAGCAGCACGGTGCCTTTATATAAAGGTAATCCGGCCTGGCGAATATTAATGGAGGAGCCGCAGATGAGAAGAAATATTCCCATCATGGCGCTGGAGCCTGCTTTAAATAATGCCGTTGTGGGGCCGCCTATTTGCAACAGCGACGGCGTAAAGGTATTCATCAGTATCGCTGCCAGCAGTGGGATAATGATTAGTCCGCCAGGGACTTTATTCATTTTTTCAAGAATGTTTATATTTCTCATGGTGTTTCTCTCTTGTAGGGTAGAGCAACATCCAGGCCTGTGAATCAGACCTATGCAATACGTCGGGTTTGTTTTTTATATCGACTTTCTTTTTTTGCTTTTACTGCTTTTTATTTATTGCAGCGTTTCCCGGTGAATATGATGAATAATGGTGTGGATAATATCCTCTGGTCCGGTCAGACCGCCTTTCCCGACACAAATTAGCCCTTCATACTCACCGCCAATAATTTTGACCAGATCGGTTTGAGGAATAACGTAATCCACCATTTCAATACCGTTAGCGCCGAGCTGTTTGAGCACGTTGACCATGGTGTCTCCACCCGTCATGTACAGCCCTTTAATCTCTGAGGCGGCGGCATCGAGCACCGTTTTGACGATATTTCCCAAACCCTGATTGATATTTTCCGCTGCCTGGCCGTGCGCCAGCCCAAAGCGCTGTTCTTCCACGGTGAGATCGAGCAGGCGACCCGTTAATGCGGATTCAAAAACGAAGATGGCATTGGCGTGGGTTTTCACGCACTCCAGTGCCTGCCTGACCACTCTTGCTACTTCTATATCCGCTGAGTGCTCTTTATCAATCAGTAACTCGGCATCAATGGGAATGTGGCAAACGCGTGGGTCGGTTTCAATGAGTGCGGTGAGCTGCTTTTTGGTTACCGGCGTTGCGCTGCCTGCGACGACGATAATAGAACCCTGCTGCTGTTCCTGAGGGATTAGCGCCTTCTCTTTACGTTCCTCGTCGCGGATCATTTCTCGGGTAAAGGCCAAACGCTCGGTAAAGGGACCGGGGTCGACGGCCAGCACATTCCAGTTCAGCTTGGTGACCGCGCGAGCGATATTTTCCACATCGGCCAGTGAAATGGCATCCACGACTATGACGCGCGCGCCTTCCCGCTGCTGCTGAACCAGCGCATCGCTGATGGCGTGATAGCCTTTTAGCACGCAGGAGAGGGGAATATGTTTCACCTGATGATGCGTTTGTTCACTGAGCAACCCAGGAACAAAGGTTTCCGTCACTGGCGTACGAACGTCTTTAGCGACATCGGTGCAGGAGAGGGCGACGGAGTCAATCACCGAGTAACCGCCGACCACAATACGGCGGGACTGTGGCATGGCTGGCACCACCACCGCGACGGTTTCCTGCGGCAACACTTCCAGCATGGCATCAATTTCGTAGCCAATACCGCCGCGCAGTGTGGTATCCACCCGTTTGGTGAAATATACCGCGCCGCGTTCCAGCAGGGCCTGAGTCGCATTCCTCACCCGGTTTTTCGCTTCAGCTTTAGGTAGGGGACGGCTATCGCTGCTGATCACCATGGCCTGCCAGTCTGATTCACAATCGCTGAACGAGGCGGTGTTAAAAAAGGCGGCGGTTTTCATGCCGCTGCGTGCCAGCAGAACGCCGATCGTGGTCGCGCCCGTGAGGTCGTCAGCCACAATGCCTAGCTTGTCCCCTTGCTTCCCTTCTGTCCGTAGCCGAATACCAGCGGGCGTGACGTCGGAGACGTAGATCTCTTCCCGAATGTATTCCGCCAGCGGACCGGTTTTTGCGGTCGGGTGAAGGTTGATCGTCGGGATCCCCCGTTTGGGATACAGACCGCAGCGCAGCGTGCCGCCGCAGTCGATGACCACTAAACCGATCTCCTGTTCGGCGGGTTCTCCATGTTTGAAGACATCCACGGCTTCCCAGCCGGTGAGCTCCACCAGCCGGTCTACCACGGTGGGACGAATCCCCCCGGTGATGTAAGCAATTTTTTTCCCTGGTGTGACATTAACGAGCAGCGGCCCGCCCCAGCCTTTGCCGCCCCTGATAATTTCCAAATATCGCGTCATGGTGTGTTTTCCCCCGGTGGTCTGAAATCGGCATTAGTGCTTCATCTTCCAGTAGCGTGCGGCGACCAGCGTTGATTCCAGCATACTGACCGTGCCTGCTTTGCCCGTTCCCGCAATATCGAAAGCGGTGCCGTGATCGACAGAGCTGCGCATAAATGGCAGACCGAAAGTGATGGTGATGGAGCGCTCGAAGTCGAGCGTTTTGCAAGCGATATGCCCCTGATCGTGATAGAGAGACAAAATGGCGTCGTAATGCCCTTGTTTTCCAAGGTGGAAAACAGAATCGGCAGGAATCGGGCCTATCGCGTTGATGCCCATTTCCTGAGCGGCTTTGACGGCAGGAATCAGGTTGTCTTTCTCTTCATGACCAAACAGGCCGTTATCCGAGGCGTGCGGGTTGAGCGCGGCGACGGCGATACGTGGATTGTTAATATTCAGCGCGGTGAATTCATGGTGGATTTGCTGTACGCAGGCGAGAACACGTTCTTTATTCGCATAGTCGCAGGCTTCTTTCAGTGCGATATGGCGACTGACGAAAAATACCCGTAGTTTTTGTACATGGAACATCGTCAGGCCGTAATCCGAACCGGTTTCAACCTGATAAATTTCGGTATGCCCCGGTAGTTTACAGCCTGCGAGTTTGATCGCTTCTTTGTGGATCGGCGCAGTGGAAACCACATCAATGTCGCCAGCCATGCCCAACTCAATGGATTTCATGACGTAATCAAGGGACATCTTTCCGGCCAGCGGTTGGACCTTGCCCCATTCGATGCTATCGCAATCGTAGTTGCCGGTTTCCAGAATATCTAACGTACCCCAGGTGAATTTGGCTTCGGCGGGAGAGGTGATGACGTTGATCGAAAAATCACAGTTTTTGATGGCCATTGCGCGACGGACGATCGGTACTGAACCAATCAGGAAAGGACGACACTCTTCATACACCTCTTTATCCATCATGGTGGCGACGGAAATTTCAGGGCCAATCCCCGCTGGATCGCCGATGGTCAGAGCAACAACAGGTTTTTTTGCGGTCGACATAATTTCCCCTTTTTTATCGTAAACCGAAGTGGTTTTGTTCATATGTTCATGTATTGAACTTTTGTTTTATGGGATTTTACGGTTTAATTGAGAAATAGCTTTGAATTCGATCACATTAACCACAATTGATTTCTTTTTTATCCGTTTTAGTGATCGAACATTTGTTTGTAGAGTGAATATAAGTTTGTTAGATGCGCTTTTGTTACGATAGAACGAAAGCCCCTGTGTAAGCGATGGAGATGACATGAAAAAGGTGATGATAGGGACGAGCTGGAAAATGAATAAGATCCGGCAGGACGCGGTGGACTACTGTGCGGTGTTATCCAGACAGCTTAACGATGCGGCTGGCGCAGGCATTCAGCCTTTTGTCATCCCCCCTTTTACGTTGATAAGGGAGGTGACCGACTACCTGTCTGCGCACAAGGTGAATTGCCTGACAGGGGCGCAGAACATGCACTATGCTGACAACGGCGCGTGGACGGGAGAGGTTTCTCCGCTGATGGTCAGTGATTGCGGTGCGTCGCTGGTCGAACTGGGGCACTCCGAGCGTCGGCAGCACTTTGCGGAAAACGATGCGGATATTCAGAAAAAAGTGCAGGCCGCGCTGCGTTATCAACTGCGTCCGCTGGTTTGCGTGGGTGACAGTGCGCAAGAGAAAGCGTGGGGCGTGTCTAAAGAAACCGTCATTCGGCAAATGAAAATTGCGCTTGCGGGTTTACACGCGCAGCAGGCGGAACAGGTCATCATTGCGTATGAACCTATCTGGGCCATCGGTGAAGGGGGAACGCCAGCCTCCGCACAGGAAGCGCAAGATATTCACTCTGCCTTGCGTCAGGCGCTGGTTGCCCTTTATGGCGAAGACATTGCCTCTCGTATTACGCTTCTGTACGGCGGCAGCGTGAATCCGCATAATACGGTCGAACTTATTCAATGCGCCGATATTGACGGGTTATTTATTGGCAGGTCTGCATGGGATGCGGAGAATTTCTGCCAGCTGGTGCGCAGTGTTTCAGCATTGTTGAATGAACAGGGTGAGTGATTGACCCTAAGCGAAACCAAAATGGGTTAAGCCATGAGTGAATTTGATTCAGACAGTGAATTACTAACGGAAATAGCCGTCGCGTATTATGAAAATCAACAAACGCAGGAAGAGATTGCCAGCCGCTTTGGTATCTCGCGTATCAAAGTCGGACGTTTGTTGAAGCGGGCGCGGGCGGAAGGGATCGTTGAAATCAATGTCCGCTATCATCCGGTATTTAGCTCTCAGCTTGAACAACAGTTTATTAAGAGCTTTGGCATCAAGCGTGCGCTGATTGCGATCGATCACCATGATGAGGATGAGCAGCGCCAGCAGGTGGCATCGCTGGTGTCCACTTACTTGTCCAGCATTTTGAAAAACGGTATGTCCGTGGCGGTCGGGCAGGGGCGTAACGTGGCCGCTGTCGCCAGCCACGTGGGCGTGTTTCCCGAGCGGCACTGCAAGTTTATCTGTGGCATCGGCGGCACGCAGCGCGATGGAGAACTGATCGATGCCGATCATATCAGCCGTCATCTGGCGCGGAAATTTAATGCCACGAGCGAAACGCTGTACGCGCCTGCCTATGTTGAAAATTCGGCACTGAAATCCTCCTTTATGCAAAACCGTTTGATCAATGAAACACTTGAACGTGCAAGCAAGGCGGATATTGCGCTGGTGGGATTAGGCGACATGAACGAAAACAGTTTCATGGTTCAGCTCGGCTGGTTTACCTCACAGGAGATCATCACGGCGCGTCAGGATGAGGGCGTGGTCGGGGATATCGCCGGATATGCCTTTTTGGATATTCAGGGGCGGCCTGTGGATACGGTAATGAACGACAGGGTCATCGGGCTGAGTCTCGATCAGTTACGCAAGATCCCTTATGTGATAGCGATCGCCTCTGAAAACACCAAAGCAACGGCGATTCTGGCTGCGCTGCGTTCTGGCATTGTGGATGTGATCGCCACCAGCGCCAGCAATGCCCGCACGGTGTTGAGTTTGATCTCCGCCAAACACTAGTTTCGCTCTATCTTCTCTCATCGCCCGCTGTTTTATCGACTCTCTGTTTTATCGCGTGGTGCGCCTGCACCGCGCGATTTCTTCCTATAGCGTATCCGGCAGCTGAACGAAAAACCGTCAAATAAAATAACTATATTAACCAGCATTCCCCCTCAGTTTTTGCCATTCTCGGTAGTTTAGCCATTGGCAAACACTATACTGGGTACTCTTTACCCTACAGACACAACAAAACCGAAAAGGTACATAAAATGGATGAACAGCTAAAGCAAAGCGCCCTTGATTTCCACCAGTATCCGATCCCCGGAAAAATTCAGGTTTCCCCGACTAAACCGCTGGCGACGCAGCGCGATCTGGCGCTGGCGTACTCTCCCGGTGTCGCGGCACCCTGTCTGGAAATTGCAGCAGATCCGCTGGCAGCCTACAAATACACCGCACGCGGCAATCTGGTCGCCGTGATCTCTAACGGAACGGCCGTTCTGGGCCTCGGCAATATCGGCGCACTGGCCGGTAAACCGGTGATGGAAGGCAAAGGCGTTCTGTTCAAAAAATTCTCCGGCATTGATGTTTTCGATATCGAAGTCGACGAGCTGGATCCAGACAAGCTGATCGACGTGATCGCCGCGCTGGAGCCGACGTTCGGCGGTATCAATCTGGAAGACATCAAGGCACCGGAGTGCTTCTACATCGAGAAGAAGCTGCGTGAGCGCATGAAGATTCCCGTCTTCCATGACGATCAGCACGGCACGGCGATCATCTGTACTGCCGCCGTTCTGAACGGCCTGCGCGTAGTAGAAAAAAATATTTCTGACGTGCGTCTGGTGGTGTCCGGTGCAGGCGCGGCGTCTATCGCCTGTCTGAACCTGCTGGTGGCGCTGGGCCTTCAGAAGCACAACATTGTTGTATGTGATTCACGCGGCGTGATTTATCACGGTCGTGATGAAAACATGGAAGAAACCAAAGCGGCGTATGCGGTGGAAGATAATGGCGCGCGCAAACTGGCAGACGTGATCCCTGATGCGGATATCTTCCTCGGCTGCTCCGGCCCTGGCGTACTGACGCAGGATATGGTGAAAACCATGGCACCGCGTCCGCTGATCATGGCGCTGGCTAACCCGGAACCAGAAATTCTGCCGCCGCTGGCGAAGGCCGTGCGCCCGGATGCGATTATCTGTACCGGCCGTTCGGACTATCCGAATCAGGTGAATAACGTACTGTGCTTCCCGTTCATCTTCCGCGGCGCGCTGGATGTGGGCGCGACCACGATCAACGAAGAGATGAAACTGGCTTGCGTGCACGCGATTGCCGATCTGGCGCTGGCGGAGCAAAGCGAAGTGGTGGCATCTGCCTACGGCGATCAGGAGCTGTCATTCGGGCCGGATTATCTGATTCCGAAACCGTTCGATCCGCGTTTGATCATCAAGATCGCACCCGCAGTAGCGAAGGCGGCGATGGATTCCGGCGTGGCGACGCGCCCGATCGAAGATTTCGATGCCTATGTCGAAAAACTGACTCAGTTCGTCTACAAAACCAACCTGTTCATGAAGCCGATCTTCGCACAGGCGCGTCAGCAGCCGAAGCGTGTGGTATTCGCGGAAGGTGAAGATGCGCGTGTGCTGCACGCTACGCAGGAGCTGGTGACGCTGGGGCTGGCGTTCCCGATTCTGATTGGTCGTCCGAGCGTCATTGAGATGCGCCTGCAAAAACTGGGGCTGCAACTGACCATCGGTAAAGATTTCGAAGTGGTCAACAACGAATCGGATCCGCGCTTCAAAGCATACTGGAGCGAGTATTTTGAGCTGATGAAGCGCCGCGGCGTATCGCAGGAAAAAGCGCAGCGCGCGGTGATCGGCAACCCAACGCTGATCGGTGCCATCATGGTTCACCGTGGCGAAGCGGATGCGCTGATTTGCGGCACGATTGGCACTTATGAAGAGCATTTCGATGTGGTCGAAAAAGTGTTCGGTTACCGTGAAGGCGTGCAGGCCGCGGGCGCGATGAATGCGCTGATGCTGCCGAGCGGCAATACCTTCATTGCCGACACCTACGTCAACGCGGATCCGACGCCGGAACAGCTGGCGGAAATCACCCTGATGGCGGCGGAAAGCGTACGTCGTTTTGGTATCGAACCGAAAGTCGCGCTGCTGTCGCACTCCAGCTTCGGTACCTCGGATTCTCCGACGGCGCAGAAGATGCGGGCAACGCTGGCGCTGGTCAACAAGCTGGCACCGGAACTGGAGATCGACGGTGAGATGCACGGCGATGCCGCGCTGGTGGAAGCGATCCGCCGCGAGCAAATGCCGGACAGCCCGCTGAAAGGCTCGGCTAACATCCTGATCATGCCAAATATGGAGTCTGCGCGTATCAGCTATAACCTGCTGCGCGTGTCTTCTTCAGAAGGCGTGACGGTGGGGCCGGTGCTGATGGGGATCTCGAAACCCGTACACATCCTGACGCCAATTGCTTCGGTACGTCGGATCGTGAACATGGTGGCGCTGGCGGTGGTGGAAGCACAAACTCAACCGCTGTAAGGGATTTTCAGCTCTCGCAATAAAGACAAACCCAGCCGATTTCTGGCTGGGTTTTTTACTTTCTCAGCTTATCGACCAAATAGTCGCTTAAGAACATAGAACCGATAAAACACAGCGCAAAGGCGGGGAACATGAGGTTCTCTGGGAATAAATACCAAACCATGAGAAATGAGATCACCCAGAAAATAAACCTCAGTATCTTAGAGAGAATATCGAATAAAACAGACTTCACTGCTTTTAGCATTACCGCATCATCCTTAAACAACTTTTCCCTTTAATCGCTTACAACATAACACACCATTTTGGGCAGAACCTGGGGTTTTCCATACCGTATAATACGCTAAATCAATGGAATAATTTTTGTTTTATGCCATGATCCCGCCTCGTCTTTAGGGGGGCTTCCCCAGACTCGATAAAAAAACCAACGAGCGAATATCGGTTATGGCAACACGCGCAGTGAACGAGAATACAGTAGAAAAAAGCGGTACAGGAAAGCGTCTTCCTTCGCTGTTTGGCGGGTCGATGATTATTGCAGGAACGATTATCGGCGCCGGGATGTTTTCCCTGCCGGTGGTGATGTCGGGCGCCTGGTTTTTCTGGTCATTTGCCGTGTTAGTGTTTACCTGGTTTTGCATGTATCACTCGGGGTTGATGATACTGGAAGCCAACCTTAATTATCCGACCGGCTCCAGCTTCGATACGCTGACTAAAGATCTACTGGGTAAGCGCTGGAATGTCATCAACGGCATATCGATTGCCTTCGTCCTCTATATCCTGACTTACGCCTACATTTCAGCGAGTGGTTCAATCATCCATCACACGCTGGCTGAGATGTCGATCGACTTCTCAGCACGAATCGGAGGTTTCCTGTTTGCGCTGTTTGTTGCGTTGACCGTGTGGTGGAGTACCGCGGCAGTAAGCCGCATGACCGCTTTTTTTCTGGCAGCGAAGGTGCTGACCTTTTTCATGACGTTCGGCAGTTTGCTGTGGAATGTTAAGCCCGTTGTTTTACTCAATGTGGCGGAACAGGCACCCAGCTATCTGCCGTATGTGCTGATGACGTTGCCGTTCTGTCTGGCATCTTTCGGATTTCATGGCAACGTTCCCAGTCTGGTTAAGCATTACGGTCGTGAACCGCAGATCATCAAGCGCTGTTTGTTTATTGGCAGCGTGCTGGCGTTGGTGATGTATGCCATCTGGCTGATTGGCACGATGGGGAATATTGCCCGTCCTGACTTTATTGGGATTGCCGAGCGGGGCGGTAATATCGATGTGTTGGTGCAGGCGCTGGGTGGGGTGTTGAACAGCCCTTATCTGGACGTATTGCTCACCGTCTTTTCCAACTTTGCCGTTGCCTGTTCGTTTCTCGGCGTAACGCTGGGGCTGTTCGATTATCTGGCAGATTTGCTGAAGCTTGACGATAGCCGGATGGGGAGAGCGAAAACGGCGCTGGTGACTTTTCTTCCGCCCGTTATCGGTGGGCTGCTGTATCCGAACGGCTTTATTTATGCGATTGGTTTTGCCGGGTTGGCGGCGACGGTGTGGGCGGTGATTACGCCCGCGCTGCTGGCTCGCGCATCGCGCGTTCGCTTCGGTAGCCCGCTGTTCCGCGTGCGGGGCGGCAATGCGATGATCGCGCTGGTGCTGCTATTTGGTATCGGCACTGCGCTGATACACATTCTTTCCAGCCTCGATTTACTGCCTGTTTATCGCTAAGTATGCATCGCCATCCTGCCTTGTCTGCTAAAGCAGAAGGGGCGGGATGGCGAGTATTCCCGATCGTTAGGGCTTTTTCGCCTGCTGTAACCACTTATCCAGTTCATTAGCAAACTGCTGACGATCCCGTTGACTTAATGCGCTGGGGCCACCAGTTTGTATTCCGCTGGCGCGCATGGTGTCCATAAAGTCCCGCATGTTCAGCCGTTCTCGAATGGTATCCGGCGTATAGCGCTCGCCGCGCGGGTTCAGCGCGGCACCACCTTTTTCTATCACTTCTGCTGCCAGCGGAATATCGGCGGTGATCACCAAATCGCCGGCCTCCGTGCGGCGTACAATCTCATTATCGGCGACATCAAAACCCGATGAGACGCGCAGCGTGCGGATAAAGCGCGACGGTGGTACTTTTATGGTCTGGTTGGCAACCAGCGTGACCTGTGTTTGCGTGCGATCCGCCGCGCGAAATAGCACTTCTTTGATGACGTTAGGACAGGCGTCGGCATCGACCCAAATCTGCATGACTTATGCTTCCTTGTTGTGCGTATGACTTTCTGCCAGCCAGTCTCTGGCCGGTAAAAAATCTTGATACAGCAGAGCTTCCGGGCTACCCGGTTCTGGCTGATGCTGATATTCCCAGCGTACCAGCGGCGGCATGGACATCAAAATTGACTCAGTACGTCCGCCGCTTTGCAGGCCAAACAGCGTACCGCGATCCCAAATCAGGTTGAATTCCACATAGCGGCCGCGGCGATAGAGTTGGAATTCGCGCTCGCGTTCTCCCCACGGCAGTGCTTTACGCCGTTCAACGATGGGCAGATAGCCGTCGAGGAAGCCGTTACCGACAGCGCGGATGAAGGCAAAGCTGGTAGCGAAATCTGGCTCGTTGAGATCGTCGAAAAAGAGCCCGCCGATACCGCGTGCTTCGTTACGGTGCTTCAGAAAGAAGTAATCGTCGCACCACTTTTTATAGCGCGGGTATACCTCGTCACCGAACGGCTGGCACAGGTCGTGAGCGGTCTGGTGCCAGTGCACCGCGTCTTCTTTGAAACCATAATAGGGCGTGAGATCGAACCCGCCGCCAAACCACCACACCGGTTCTTCTCCCGGTTTCTCGGCGATGAACAGGCGCACATTGGCATGGCTGGTGGGGATGTAAGGACTTAGCGGATGAATCACCAGCGACACGCCCATCGCCTGAAAACTGCGGCCAGCCAGATCGGGGCGATGAGTGCTGGCTGAAGGCGGCAATGATTTACCGATGATATGAGAAAAGTTTACGCCGGCCCGCTCAAAGACGCGCCCGCCAGACAGCACGCGACTGCACCCGCCGCCGCCTTCGGCACGCTGCCATTCATCTTCGGCGAAATCAGCTTCGCCATCGATCGCTGCAAGCTGCTGACAGATATCCTTCTGTAAGCTAAGCAAAAAATGTTTTACCGCGTTGACGTCAGACATAGTAGGCATCTCGTTTCTCTGGCGAGGGTGGCACAATAATCAGGCGGGCAGTATACCATCAATAAAATCGATCCCCGGTCACCCGTTGTGTGATTCCTGATAGCGGCGCGCAATTTGAGATTGCGTCTGATAAAAATCACGCGATAATCACGATTTACCTTATTGCAAAGTGGCGACTGTGATGGAAATCCGCATATTCAGGCAGGATGACTTTGAAGCCGTGATCACTCTCTGGGAGCGCTGTGATTTACTGCGCCCGTGGAACGATCCTGAAATGGACATCGAAC
This sequence comes from Pectobacterium carotovorum, assembly GCF_033898505.1. Taxonomy (NCBI): domain Bacteria; kingdom Pseudomonadati; phylum Pseudomonadota; class Gammaproteobacteria; order Enterobacterales; family Pectobacteriaceae; genus Pectobacterium; species Pectobacterium carotovorum. The sequence continues at coordinate 587,957 of NZ_JAXAFK010000002.1, forward strand.
GTAAGCTTAA